>NZ_JAYFER010000521.1:0-20735 GCF_055795065.1 Lyngbya sp. CCY1209 | reverse complement strand
CTAAAGCCGCACGAGTCGCTTTTCCACCCCGCGCTAAAGCAGCAGGGCTATCAAGCTCCCGACCTATTCACGTATTCCCAAGTGCGATCGGGAAACACCCACAGTTGGACGATGTGGGCGGCGCAACTGTTCAGGACGTCCTGCAACTGCCGCCGGGACTCCCGCAGGGCGGATTCCATCTGTTTGTAGGCGCCGATGTCGGTGTGGGTGCCGATCATCCGCAGGGGCCGGCCGTCCCTGTCCCATTCCACCAATTTGCCGACGGACAGAATCCACTTCCATTCCCCGGTTTTGGTGCGCTGGCGGAATTCGACCCGATAATCCGATCGCCGCCCGGCGATGTAGTCGCCGTAAACTTGATAGGCGGAGGTCAGGTCGTCGGGGTGGAGGCGATCGAGGAAGTCGGAAAAGCTCTCTTGTCCCATTTCGTCGGGGTCGTAACCCTGGATTTCCCAATATCGCGGCGAGACGATCGCCGAGTCCCTCTGACAATCCCAATCCCAGATCCCTTCTCCGATGCCTTGAATCACCAATTGATGGCGTTCTTGAATGTCTAAAAATTCGGTTTCTAGCTGGCGATAGTTGGCGATCGGTTTTAAAATTAACAAATGGCGGTCGGGGGTAAAATTGGCCGCGGCGCGATATTCGACATTTCGGGGGCGACCGTTTTTCCCCATCACCGTTCCCGTCCCTTGAAGGACGTCATTTTCTGCCAGTTTCTCGGCAATTGTCGCCAACTCCTCGGATGGGCTGAAGGCTTCCCAACGGTCGGATAACGGGCGGTCGGGGTCGATCCCCAGCAGTTCGCAGGCTGCCGGATTGGCCGCCGCCAGCCGTCCCCTTTGATCGACCAAGAGCATCGCGTCAAATGCGTTTAGAAATAGACATCGAACCTGGGGATCGGAGATGCTGTCGGATGGGGGGCGATCGGATAGATTGAGAAAACCGTCAAAATGATTCATGGGACTGAGAGATGGTTAAAAATAGGTGAATCGATGTTTATAAAATCGTAAAACTTCCTTACATTGGATGATTTTTGCTGCAATTTAGATGGATTATACCCGTCTAAAATTCCGGTTTTTTATGGCAAAGAATTGGCTTTATCAATTTTTTTTTATTAATTTAAAGTTAATTTTTGACATCAACATTTTCTGATTTTACCATATTCTTATATCCGATAAAAACGATCGCCTCAGCAATTGTTCCTGTCAATTTTGACACCACACCGGTTGCCACCGAGCGATCGCGGATGGATCGGCAAGCAGAACCCCAACCGCCGAGTCCGAGTCCGCCGCAGTCTGTGACTCTCGGAAAAATCGCGTCACAATAGTTAACAACAGAATTCAGGAGTTCTTCTACCGTGACTGCGACACCCACCGTTTCTACCCTCGGACAGACGGGAATTGAAGTCCCGCCCCTGTGTATCGGCACCTGGTCCTGGGGCGACGGTTTATTTTGGAATTACGGCAAAGACTACGGGGAGGCGGAGGTTGAGGCGGCTTTCCACGCGGCGATCGAGGCCGGTGTCGGCTTTTTCGACACGGCAGAAGTCTACGGAAACGGGACATCCGAGGAACTGCTGGGGCGGTTCATGCAGAAAATCGATCGCCCCGTTTTAATTGCCACCAAATACGGTCCGGTGCCCTGGCGAATTTGGGGACAGTCCGTGGCGGATGCCGTGACGGATAGTTTGCGGCGGTTGCAGTTGGGGCAGATCGACCTGTATCAGGTCCACTGGCCGTTTACGTTTTTTATGAGCCAAGAAACGTTGATGAATGCCCTGGCGGACGAGGTGAGAAAGGGCAGAATTCGGGCGATCGGCGTGAGCAATTATTCAGCCGAGGAAATGCGGACCGCCCACCAAATTTTGCAGTCCCGGGGCATCCCCCTGGCGACGAATCAAGTCCGCTATTCTCTTTTGACCCGCAAAGTTGAAAAGGTCGGAATTCTGGATGCCGCCCGGGAATTGGGGGTGACGATTCTCGCCTACAGCCCCCTCGCCCAGGGATTGTTGACGGGTAAATACACCCCGGAAAATCCCCCGGAAGGGGCGCGAAAATTTGACTCGCGCTTCAAAGAATCGGGGTTGAAAAAAATTGAACCCGTCCTCAAAAAAATGTACGAAATCGGTCAGAATTACGGCAAAACCCCCGCCCAAGTCGCGTTAAATTGGGTGAATGCCCAACCGGGTGTAATCGCGATCGCGGGGGCGAAAACGACCACTCAAGTATGGGACAATGCGGGTGCGATCGGTTGGCAGATGAGCCCGGAGGAAATCGCCAGTTTGGAGGAAATGACCCGGCCCTGGCTGGATAAATAGGGTCTTTTTATTGACCTTTGCAAGGGGGCGGAGGAGGCGGAGGGAGGGGAGTCGGGAGTCGGGAGTCGGGAGTCGGGAGGGAGGCAACGGTCAAGCGGAGGGAGTCCAGAAACGGGTTGAACATCTGGACCGCTTGGGAATCAATTCCCGAGGGCGCAAGCCAGGGGCCCCTACCAGCTCAAATCATCTAAAGATGATTGGGGAATTTTTAGGGTTCAAAAACTGAATTTGATCTGAACTTGCCTCCTCTGCCTCCCCACACCCCAAACCCTACACCCCACACCCTACACCCTACACCCTAAAATAAATTGACCCGTCGCAAATCCAAATTTAGGGGATATTCGGGGCTCAAATTGGGGGGCGAAATCTCGACTTTTCCGGGCGTGTGCCCCATCGGAACGAACCGTTCCAACATCCGGGATTCCGCCTCCCGTTCGTTGACGGGGAATGTTTTGTGAATGATGCCGTTGGGGGGGTTGACGTGGTAGGTGCAGCCGCCGAGCGATCGCATCGTCCAAGTGTCGATAATGTCGAATAACAGGGGACTGTGAGACTCGATGGAGGGGTGTAATAACGCCGCATACTGTCGCGCCCGGAACCGCACCCCGCCGACATATTCCCCCATGTTTCCGGTCGATTTTAACGGCACTGGATAGCCGTTACAGGTGACGACATAGCGGCTGGAAAATCCGTCCAAACCGGGGGAATTGCCCACCGCGCCCCGCAGCATTACCTGCAATCTTTCCATCGAGGAATCCACATAGCGGGCGGTGCCGTCGCTGCCGGTTTCTTCCCCCAAGACGTGCCAGGGTTCGATCGCGTGTCTCAACTCCAGCGTCACGCCGTCGCGGGTGATTTCTCCGTAGGGGGGAAACCGAAATTCGACGAAGGGTTTGAACCAACTTAATTCAAACGGATAACCCGCCGCGTTCAACTCTTGTAAAACTGCCCCCAAATCTTCCTCAATAAAATAGGGCAGAAGGAAGCGATCGTGAAGCGTCGTACCCCAGCGAATCAACGGCTGGGTGTAGGGATGTTCCCAGAACCACGCCACGAGCGATCGGATTAACAGCATTTGCAATAATCCCATGCGGGGGTGGGGGGGCATGGCGAAGGCGCGAAACTCCAACAATCCCAACTGGTTGCGGTAGTTTTCCACCGGATAAAGTTTGTCGATGCAAAAGGCGGAACGGTGGGTATTTCCGGTGACATCAATTAACAGATTTCGCAATAGGCGATCGACCAATTCCGGCGGCACTTCTCGCCCCGGCTGCAACTCTTGAAAGGCGATTTCCAATTCATACAAACTCTCGTGCCGCGCCTCGTCCACCCGGGGCGATTGGCTGGTCGGCCCCACAAATAACCCCGAAAACAGATAGGATAAACTGGGGTGATTTTGCCAGTAGGAAATCAGACTCCGCAACAAGTCCGGACGGCGCAACAGGGGACTTTCTTCGGCCGTTTTGCCGCCGATGGTGATGTGCGCCCCGCCGCCGGTGCTGATGCGGCGTCCGTCGATCGCATATTTTTCCGTCCCCAGCCGGCACAGTCGCGCCTCTTCGTACAAACTGGCGGTAATTTTCACCAATTCTTCCCAATTTTTTGCCGGGTGAATGTTGACTTCGATCACCCCCGGATCGGGCGTAATTTGAAAGCCGACGATGCCATCATTTCCGGGGGGGGTATAGCCTTCAATTAAAACCGGAATATCGACCGTTTTGGCGGTATTTTCAATCGCTGTAATTAAATCCAAAAAACACCGCGCCGAGGTGATGGGCGGCAGAAAAACGTGAATGCAGCCGCCCCGAACTTCCACCGCCATCGCCACCCGCACAGAATTGTCCGGCAAATTGATGGGTTCGGAACCGACGACGGCGGGTTTATGAGTGAGGGGAACCCGCGCTTCCGGGTGCAATTCTTCCGCCCAGGCGATCGCATTTAAAGGCAGGCGGAACCCCAGCGGCGAATCTCCTTTTAATAAAATTAATTTCTCGTCCGGCAATTTCCAATCGCAGCTACTCCACCGCAATTCCCCTTCCCACAAAACCGGCAGAATCGGCAACGCGAACCCCGCCAACTCCTCCGTTTCCAATTCGTAGGTGGGAATGATGGAGTTCTGATTAATTCCCAACTGTTTTGTCAATTCCCGAATCACCGTTTCCGCCTGGGGGACGGTGTAGCCGTAATCCTTGCCGTCAACCGCCATCAAATTGCGATCGCGCCAAATCGGCGTCCCGTCCTCCCGCCAGTAACAGCCCAGCGCCCACCGGGGCAGTATTTCGCCGGGATACCATTTTCCCATCCCGTAGTGCAGCAACCCGCCGCCGGAGGAAAATTTATCTTTCAGACGGTGCAATAACTGCCCCGCCAATTGCCGTTTTTCCTCGCCCAAAGCCTGCACCTGCCACTGGGGAGACTCGAAATCGTCGATGGAGACAAATGTGGGTTCGCCCCCCATTGTCAACCCCACGTTTAACTGTTGTAATTTATCCTCCACCAACCGTCCGAGGCGATCGATATTTTCCCACTGAATTTCGCTGTAAGGTTTGCTGACTCGGGGCTGTTCTTCGTGGCGAGAAACCGTCATTGAAAAATCCAGGTGGGACTCGCAGGGTTCCGCCGTCCCCTGGACGGGCGCGGCGGCTTCGGGCTCGGCGGTGCACACCAGAGGAATGTGTCCTTCTGCAGCCAAAAAACCGGACGTGGGGTCCAAACCGATCCACCCGGCGCCGGGGATGTAAACTTCCGCCCAGGCGTGTAAATCGGCGTTATCGGCTTCGGGTCCCGGCGGTCCGTCGAGGGAGGGAACGTCTTCTTTGAGTTGAATTAAATAACCGGAAACGAAGCGGGCGGCGAGTCCGTAGTGCCGCAGAATTTGCACCAGCAGCCATCCGGTATCGCGGCACGATCCGATTTTCTTTTGCAGGGTTTCTTCGCAGGTTTGAATGCCGGGTTCGAGGCGGACGGTGTATTCGATTTCTCGGGAAAGTTGTTGATTGATGTTGAGGATAAATTCGGGGGTGTAGATGTCCGATGCGCGGTTTTTTTCGACCCAGTTTTCGACGAGTTCTCCGGAATCGGCTATTTCTAAAAATGGAATCAGTTCTTTGGCGAGTTGTTTTTCGTAGTTGAATGGATAGCGTTCGGCGTAGCTTTCCATCACGAAATCGAAGGGGTTGATGGGGTGGAGATCGGCGATCAAATCCACTGTGACGGTGAGGCGATCGCTTTTTTGGGGAAAGTTCACCCGCGCCAGATAGTTGCCGTAGGGATCTTGTTGCCAGGTGATACTGTAATCTCGCGGTTCGATGTTGAGGGAATAGCTGTTAATGGGGGTGCGGCAGTGGGGAGAGGGCCGCAGTCCGATGGTGTGGGGGCCGAGAATAACCGGGCGTTCAAATTGATAGGAAAGCTGGTGGTTGAGGCTGACTTTAATGGACATGATTAAGAAGGGTGTGGGGTGTGGTGTGGGGTGTGGAGTGTGGGGGCAGTGCCTCCGTGCCTGCCTCTGGCAGAAACCTTCCACACGACATCGCAGGCATTGCATCGGGCGCAAGCTTTGCGCCCCTACAATTTTGGGCGGATTCTCGAATATCTTTTAATGGGATATCTGGCGAAATCCGCCCTTTTTTTATTTCCCCTTTGTCGCGTTAATTGAGTTGGTGGCCGCAACTGCCGCAGAAGCGATCGTCGGGTTTGACACTGGCACCGCAGTTGTTACAAAAGCGCCGGGTTCCCCCCGAGGAAGATGAGGAAGATGAGGAAGAAGATCCCCCCATTTTCATCTCCATATTGCCCATCCGCATTTGCATCGGGTTGGTGCCCATTTCCATGTCTCCCATTTTCATGGGTTGCATGGGTTGCATGGGTTGCATGGGTTCCATCTGCATGGGTTCCATCGGTTTCATCGGTTCCATCGATGGCGAGGATGCGGGGGTGCTGGAAACCTGTTGGACGGACATCTGCTGGGCGCTTCCGAGGGAGGGGGTCTGACCCATGACGCTCATGCTGCTTCCCTGGAGTTGGACGAAGTGTTCGCCCTGGGCGGTTTCAATTTTTAAAATTATTCCATTTCCCGTCCGGTAAATTGAGGGCGGGGAAGTCCAATTTCCAGTTTGAAAGCCGCTGCTTGATTGTTGTTGCTGTCCGGGAGCACCGCTGGCGGTCGTGATCAGGGTTTGCCCTCCCTGATTGTCTAAGTAAACTCTTTGGCCGGTGCCTAGCTCGCATACATAAGGCATAATGGCCTCTTCCTACCATAAGAAACATCTAACCCTAACATTGTAGGATTGTCGCTTCGCAGACTTGGACTTCTTAACATTTGTGTTAGAAGTGGCGCGAAAATGGTGTATATTGTCAGGTTTTCGCCGCCATTACTCCGACGGTGGAAAGTGGCCCCGGGGGTTCCGGTGCGATTCTGCTGCGGAGATGTCAGGCGATCGCGTATCATAATGTTGAATAGGTGTTCAAGCCGTTCGTATACCGTTTCACTTCGATCAACAATGTCTCACCCAACCACTCGTCCCATCGGTATCGATCTGTTCGCAGGTGCGGGGGGATTCAGCCTGGGGTTTGAACAGGCGGGATTCGATGTCGTGGCGGCGGTGGAAGTCGATCCGATCCATGCTGCGGTACATTATTATAACTTTCCCGACTGTGCCATTTTGCCGCGATCGGTGTCCGACATTTCCGGAGATGAAATCCGCAAAATTTCCGGCATCGGCGATCGATCCGTTGATGTCGTTTTCGGCGGTGCCCCCTGCCAGGGATTTTCTCTGATCGGACAGCGCATTCTCGACGATCCGCGAAACGCTTTGGTGCGGGACTTCGTGCGACTCGTCACCGAACTGGAAACCGATTATTTTGTCTTCGAGAATGTCAAAGGATTGACAGTCGGAAAACATCGCAAGTTTTTGGACGAACTGATCGAGACATTTGAATCGAACGGATATCGGGTCGCCCAACCGTGGCGGGTTTTAAATGCGGCAAATTTTGGCGTTCCCCAAAACCGAGAGCGCCTGATTCTACTCGGTGCGCGTCAGGGTTTGCCGATTCCCGAATATCCCCAACCCATCACCCGTCCGGCGGGAAGTAAAAGAGGGAAACAAGAAGAATTGCCGGAAAGTCCAAATTGCCGAGATGCATTGGACGATCTCCCGGATATCGAAAAATTTAAAAGTTTAAAAAAAATTGATTTTGTCGCAACGGAAAAGTGGGGAAAGCCGAGTCAATACGCCGAATTCATGCGTTGCTTGAGTGATGATGCCTGGGAATACGGTTATCGAAGAATTTTTAATTCCCGGCTGCTCACTTCCAGCCTCAGAAGCAATCATACTGATACTTCCCGACGGCGTTTTGACGAAACAGAACCGGGTAAAACAGAACCCATTTCCCGATTTTTTAAACTCCCCCCCGACGGCGTTTCCAATACTTTGAGAGCCGGGACGGATTCCGCCAGGGGCGCGTTTACCAGTCCCCGTCCCATCCACTACGCTTATCCCCGCTGTATCACAGTCAGAGAAATGGCGCGTTTGCACAGTTTCCCCGACTGGTTCCGATTCCACGAAACCAAATGGCACGGAGCCCGCCAGATCGGAAATGCGGTGCCGCCGTTGTTGGCGCGTGCGATCGCATCTTCCCTTCTCGATACAATGGAAATCACACCTCAGCGTCCAGATCGGGTGATTGATTTGGGTTCTGAGAAGTTATTAAAAATGAATATGGCTGAAGCATCGAAATATTGGAAAATTGACGTGCCGATTCGGAGCCGCGATCGCACCGATAGACTTCACAAACGAAGGCGAGAATAAATTCAACTATAATGAACATATAAAATGGGAGGAAAGAATGACTCTAGCAAAAGATATAGAAGAAATGCGATCGACCATCGAGGGAATTGAATTTCCCCCCGGAGATATAGAAAGTCAGGAGCCGCCATTGGAAAGCTATCTACACCTTCAACAAATCATCCTTCTCTTAAAATGTCTGGAATGGCTTTGGAAAGATCGTCAGGATTATTTTGCCGCCGGAAATCTGACAATTTACTACAGTCCCAACCAGAAAAAGTCCGAGTATTTCCGAGGGCCGGATTTCTTCTTGGTACGGGATACGGAACGGAAACCGCGAAAAAGTTGGGTGGTGTGGCAGGAAGATGGCAAATATCCCAATGTCATCGTCGAATTATTATCGGATTCGACCGCAACAACAGATCGCGGCGTGAAAAAACGCATCTATCAAGACGTTTTCCGAACCCCGGAATATTTCTGGTTTTCTCCCCATACCCTGGAGTTTAAAGGATTTGCTTTGACTCGCGGAACCTATGAAGCGATGCAACCCAACGAACGGGGATGGTTGTGGAGCGAAGAAATGCAACTGTTCTTGGGTGTGGAAAACGAACAACTGCGATTTTTCACCCCCGAGGGGCAACTCGTTCCGACTCCGGAGGAAGTGGCGGAAATGGCACAAAAGCAAAACGAAAAAATGGCTGCAAAGTTGCGAGAATTGGGAATCGATCCCGAGCAATTGTGAGGGGAACACTGAATGAATTAAAAGTCCCCCTTTTTAAGGGGGATTTAGGGGGATCTCGATCCTCGTTCAAAGTGGAGATCCCCCCCAACCCCCCTTATGAAGGGGGGAGAATTGTTTTGACAGTCCTCCTTGTTAACCGAGTTTTACGTTAAGTGTCCCGTGGATTTGTTATCCGTCCAGTCCTGCTCTTGCTCCCAAGTTTCTTGAGTTCGATCTAAATTGGCGTTAATTTCGGCGGCAACTTGGTCGAGTTTGTCTGGGGAGAGTCCCACCTGTTTGGGAGGCAAGTTTCCCGCATCTAAGCCGACACTCACTTCATCTAGAGATTGATTTTTTTCGTTCTGATTTTCCGGTGTTTTTTCGGTGTTAGTCATCAATTATTCTCCTTGATAATTCAATTAAAATGGGATGTCCTCATCCAGTTCCCAGTTGTGGGCTTCAACTGTCGGCGAGGTTTCTATTTTATCCGATCGCGGGTCGGGTGTTTCGGGACGTTCCAGAGTTTGTTTCGCCTGTTTGATTTTCTCAAATAGCGTCGATCGCGATCGCGGGGATTTTCCCGTCAGCCGATCGAGCCCGTATTTGGCTTTCAGGCGATCGCGAAATTCCTTCGTTGGCGGTTCTTTCGACTGTTGAAAATCCGCCGCCGTGTAGACCGGAAGCCGCGATCCCAACCGTTCCACCGGCATATCCGGCAACCGAACCAGAAAATATTCCCTCGGCCTGCGAATACTTTCCGCCCGATTTTCAATTTCCGTGAGAATTCCCATCACCTGAGACAGGTCGTGAGATGCGATCGCCACCTGCACTTCAATATCGCCCAGAGGAATTCCCGACGCCTCCGCCCGTTCTAACACATCCGGCGGCAAATGTTCCAAATTCGGGGGTGCGATCGCCGCTTCCAGACTCGCCAAAGCCTCCCGAATTGCGGCTTGCATCTCCCGAACTCGGTGAATTTTTGCCCGTTCTGGGGGAACCGTTTCCACCCAGTCCTTTAGTTGGTTAGTGGTGGTTTCTAATTGTGCGATCGCTTGTTTGATGTACTCGTAATCCATTTTGTTGTATAATAGGAGGAAATAAAACCACAGAGGCACAGAGAACACGCCAGATGGAGTTGAATGAGATATCGGGGCGGGTGATTGGGGCTGCAATAACAGTACATCGGGAGTTAGGGCCGGGGTTGCTTGAATCAGCTTACGAGAAATGTTTGGCTTATGAATTGCGACAGCGAGGGTTGACAGTCGAGGAACAAATTCCAGTACCCGTAGTTTATAAAGGCATCAAATTAGAGTGCGGGTATCGCCTAGATTTGTTGGTTGAAAAGCGCATCATTGTCGAATTAAAAGCGGTCGATGCACTCCTACCCATTCACGATGCCCAACTTCTCACCTACCTCAAACTTTGCAAACTCCGCCTCGGACTCCTCATCAACTTTAACGTCCCCATCCTCAAAAACGGCATCAAACGCCTCCTCAACAATTAACCCCTCTCTCTTCTCTCTGTGTCCTCTGTGCCTGGAGTGGTTCAAAAATCATTAAATCTCCTCAAGTTCCTGAGTAGATTGCCATCCCGGTTCCCAAAGTCTCCGATCTTTGAGTTGTTTGGCATTCAACCAAAAGCGAACCGTCGGGTCGCAGGACGCCACCAGTTCGGCAAACACCCACTGGCCCTCATTTTTGCGGTTGACAACCTGAAAATGTCGCCAACCCCAGGTTTTTCGAGTCGCCGTCCACTTGGAACCGACGAGATGGGGGAATTTTTGCTTTTTCGGCATGGCAATTGTGGATCTTCTCAATTCTTAATTGTGCCAGAACGGCGATCGCGGGAAAATAGGCGAGTAGTCAAGCATTGAGTTCCAAAACGATTTTATGACCATCAACGACACCCACCGCATCATCCCCCCCCAGTTGAACGTACCGCCCCGACTGCTACTCGGCCCGGGACCCTCCAACGCCCATCCCCGAGTCCTGCAGGCGATGGCGATGCCCCCCATCGGACACCTCGACCCGAAATTTTTGGAACTGATGGATCAAGTTCAAACCCTGCTGCGCTATGCTTGGCAGACGGATAACGCCATGACCATCCCCGTGAGCGGGACGGGAAGCGCCGCGATGGAAGCCACCCTCGCCAACGTCGTCGAACCGGGCGACGTGGTACTCGTGGGGGTGATGGGCTATTTCGGAAACCGCCTCGTTGATATGGCGGGACGCTACGGCGGCGACGTCCGCAAATTGACGAAACCTTGGGGTGAAGTCTTCAGTTTGGAAGAATTACGAAAAGGCTTGGAAGAACACCGCCCCGCCGTGCTGGCATTGGTGCACGCCGAAACCTCCACCGGGGCGCGTCAACCCTTGGAAGGGGTGGGAGAATTGTGTCGGGAATTCAACTGTTTATTATTACTCGATACCGTCACCAGTTTGGGCGGCGTCCCCCTATTTTTGGACGAATGGGGTGTCGATTTGGCTTACAGTTGCAGTCAAAAAGGGCTGGGCTGTCCGCCGGGAGTTTCGCCCTTTACCATGAGTCCTCGGGCGGTGGAAAAGTTAAATAAACGCCGCACTCCGGTGACGAATTGGTATTTGGATATGTCGTTATTATGTCGGTATTGGGGGAGCGATCGCGTCTACCACCACACCGCCCCCGTCAACATGAATTACGGCATCCGGGAAGCGTTGAAAATTTTGGCGGAAGAGGGGCTCGAAGCCAGTTGGAAGCGCCACCAAAGCACCGCAGAATTATTCTGGAACGGGTTGGAGGATGTGGGGTTAACCTGCCACGTCGATCGCGAATTTCGACTGCCCACCCTGACGACGGTTCGCATTCCGGATGGGGTGGATGGGAAAGCGATCGCGCGTCAATTATTGCTCGAATATAATATCGAAATCGGCGGCGGTTTGGGGGAACTCGCCGGGAAAGTTTGGCGGGTCGGCTTGATGGGTTATAATTCTCGCCCTGAAAATGTGCTGCTGTTGTTGGCGGCGTTGCAGCGGGTGTTGTAAGGCGATCGGAAAAGAAACCGGGTTTCTATGATGATTTTTTTGTCCTAACCGCAACATTGCTGAAGAAACCCGGTTTCTAATCTCTAGCCGATCGCCCCAAAATTAGTATTATCAGCAAATATGTCGGTATCTGCCACGCCTTGAACGATCGCTAAATAATCGCCATTAAGCTGAATGGCAGTAGAAGCCACGGGCGATGCTCCATCAATTTGTAAGTTAACGGGTTCAAAGGTCAGTTGGCTCAATACTAAATTGTTAGTCAAACCGATTATGTCTGCTCCGGGTTGAAAGTCTGTGATGACATCCGCCTGTTCCAGTGGGGTTGCTACAGTTCCATTAATTGCGATGACAAATACATCGTTGCCTGCGCCTCCAACAAGGATGTCTTGGCCGAAATCGCCCCACAGCCAATCGCCACCCAAGCCTCCTGAAACAACATCGTTTTCGCTACCCCCTTGCAAGAGATCGTTGCCGTCTCCGCCATTGAGATGATCGTTATCTGTACCTCCCAAAATTAGGTCGTCGCCGGTATCGCCGTAAATTAGATCGGATGCTTCCCCGCCGAATAAAGAGTCATTGCCAGCGAGTCCGTTGAGGGTGTCGCTGCCTTGGTTGCCATCAATATAATTTGCTCTTTGAGTGCCGGTGAGATTGTCGTTGCCGTTTAAGGCGAGAATGGGAGTTTCTGCAAATTCCGGGGGTATGGCGGTGTCATCGTTTTCTGTTAAGTAATAGAAGCCGTTGCTAAAGGTATTTTGGAGCGTGCCGAGGTTGTTGGGTACGGGGGTGGCGATGGAGACGGTGTTGAGTGTGGGGGGTACAACGCCACCCTCGCCTGGTGATGTGCCGCTACCGTTGATGGTGAAGGATGCTTGGTCGTCTTCATCGGGGTTATTATTGTTCGGGGCGGAGTCGGTATCAAGTTCCTCAATTCTGGTGACTTCGGCACTGTTGGTTAGGGGACCTCCGGCGTTGACTTGGGCGATTATATCTAGGGTGCGATCGAGATTATCTCTCATGTTGCCCACATCCCAGATGCCGGTGTTGGCATCGTATTCTCCCTGTTCGGGTAAGCCGGATATGTAAGTTAGTCCGGGTGGTAACAGGTCGATGACTTGAACCCTACTTGCCACTCCAGGACCGTTGTTAGTGAGGGTGAGGGTGAATGTAACTTGGCCTCCGATTTGGGGCGTGGGGTTGTCTGCAGTTTTGGTGAGTTCGAGGTCAACGGGTTCTGGAAATACGGGGTTGACAAAGACTGATTGGGTGAAGGTGTCGTTGTTGGGGTTGGGGTCGGTTTCGTCGCTGGTAACGGTTATTTCGCTGTCGAGGACATCGGCTACTAATGCGGTTCTGGTAATGGTAACGGTGGCACTTTGTCCGACATTCAGAGTACCAAGGTTGGCTTTGACGGCGGTGTTGGTTGTTTCGGTTGTTCCTTGGCTGGATGTGATCTCATCAACGGTTGCTTTGAAGGGTAGGCGATCGCGAAAGGTGACATCGGTGGCTTGGCTGGGGCCGTTGTTGGTGATCGTGTAGTTGTAGGTGAGTTGGTCTCCCAGGTTGGCGGCAGGTGGGGTGACGTTGGCAATGACGGATAGATCGCTGGTGTCTCCTACTGCGTTGGTGGTTCTGGTTTCTTGAGTTTCTGTTGTTAGTGGGTTGGTCATGGGTTGGGTTTGGCTCAGGATGTTTTTGGGGAGAGCGATCGCTTTTTCCAGGGTTTGAGGAGGGCGATCGCTTTTCTGCGGTTGGCATCAAACAGATCTTTGGCTATTTCGATTATGAACGAGGAATGTTTAGTGTCTCTCCTGGGAAAATCAGGTCGGGATTACCACTGCGAATATCGTTGTTGTTGTAGAGATCGGGATATCGGTAAGGATCGCCGTAAACCTCTTCTGCAATATCCCATAAAGTATCTCCATCTTTAACTTCGTAGGTTTCATCCGGTGTTGTGGGAGGTGCGGGTGGCTCTGGATTAGCTGGCGGCGGATTATCGAAATAGTCTGGAGGCAGTTTACAAGCATCTCCATCAGTTGGTTCTGGCGGTGGTTCAGGCTGATTGGGAGGTTCATTTGTTGGTTCTGGCGGTGGTTCAGGCTGCTTGCGGGGTTGATTGGTTGGTTCTGGCGGTGGTTCAGGCTGATTGGGAGGTTCATTTGTTGGTTCGGGTGATGAGTCAGGTTGATTGGGAGGTTCATTTGTTGGTTGCGGTGGTGATTCAGGTTGATTGGGTGGGTTAAGCAAAGCATCTTTTGCTACAGATTTAATTTGTGACTCTACAGTATCTTTGAGTACCTCTTCTCCCGTTTGTTTTAAAGTCTCAGGTAGATCTTTGAAAGAACGAGGCAATTTACCAGGGCCAGTAGCAGCCGAAAATGCAGTATCACCTAGGATCTTATCAGCGTCAAAAGATTCGCCACGATTCGTGACATCAAAGACTTCTTCTGTAGTACTGCTGATCAATCCTCCTGCTCCTCCTGCTCCTATTGCTGTTATTATTGTACCCGCTCCGAGTGCTGGGAGCGTTGTTGCAACAGCGAGACCAGCCCCTGTTCCTAAACTACCTGCAACGAATCCTTCTCCAAAACTTTTACCCTGCAATGCATTAATTCCACCTCCCACTAAACCACCAGCAACAATAAGACCACCAACAACAACAAGTGGTGCGATTTCACCAGTTGGATCGCTAAAAGAAACAGGATTATTGAAAACATATCGATATAAATTGGCATCCCCCGCACCAAATCCCAGAGGGTCTTCACTCAAAAACCTTCCTATTGCTGAGTCATAGTATCGCGAGCGATAATAATACAATCCCGTTTCCCCATCAAACTCCCGACCCGTGAACAAATAGCGATTGTCAACTGTCGGATCGGTCTGAGAGAGAACATTACCAAAGGAATCGTAAGCAATATGGTTGACCAAAGCACCGCTATTATCAACCAAATCTCGAACAGTTCCCAAATGATCTGCTAAATGCCAGAAAGTATTGCCAGCAGCATCTTCTTGCGCCAATATTCCATCAACTAACGGCCCGTGCAGATACCGCTTATTCAACGCTGGTGGATTTCCCGCAGTCACGCCATCATTATCTACGAACTCCAACAGCACATCATCTCCGTCGTAAACGAAATGAGTAACTACAGCAGCCACAGCATCTTGAGGATTGCGATCCACCGCCTTAGCAATGCGCCGATTTAAAGCATCGTAGGTGTAATCAACCCGTTGAGTTTCATTACCCGTCGCATCCTGATCTACAACGGCAACCAGACGATTGCGGTAATCCCATTCATACTCGCGAACGGCACCGGTGGCAATTTCAGTTTGGCGGATGAGATTGCCTTCATTATCATAGTCGTAGCTGTAATTATCATCCGACAGAAAACGGTTTGCTCGATCGATCTCGTTATCATTGCTCGCTTGAGACGCGATCCGGTTGCCGTTAGCATCGTAACGGTAGAACTCATCTGAATTGCTCCTATTAGCACGATTGACAGCAACGAGCTGACTGCGATCGTCGTAGGTGTAGTTAGTCGTGCCATCACTATTTTCTACCTGGGTAATCTGACTGCCAGCGTCAAAGCTGTAATTGTGGAACGCTACTGGGGATGTATCATTACTATGAGTAATTTCAGTCAAGCGATTGATGTCATCATAAACATAATTGCTGCCCGTTACAAATTGATTGCCATTGGCATCGGAAAAACGATTGGTGTTGGTCAACTGACTGATTGCATCGTAATCAAAATCAACCAACTTGTCGCTGACACCATTTCCTTCCTGAGAAATTGATTTAACTTGGTCTAGAGCATTGTAGGTGTAGCGGTTAGTACCTCCTGCTTGTCCGTTAATACTATCGGCAACCGAGAGGAGATTATCTACAGGATCGTAGGTATAGTTGAGAACAACGTTGGGAGTACCTAGCGTACCTGCATTATCGATTGCAACCAGACGATCCAGTTCATCATAGCTGTAACCGTAGCGCGAGTTGGAATCGCGGATTGCAGTCAGTCGATTTACCGAATCATAGGTAAAATTGGTGGTTTCAATCGGGTTTCCAGCCTCATCTAGCCAGATTTCTGTCATTGGCCGATTTAAGTCATCGTAAGTAAAATTGCGAACTCGGTTATTGGCATCAACAGTCGCAATTAAATTACCAACTTCATCGTAGTTAAAATTACGAGATGCACTCAGAGAATTGGTCTCAGATATCTGACGATTGAGGGCATCATAGGTAAAGCCAGTCACGTTGCCAACTGGATCGGTAATCGCCAGCAAGTTGCCTGTAGCATCGTAGGTATTGGTAATGGTATTGCCAAGAGGATCGGTAATCCCAATCGTCCGATTTAACTCATCGTAGGTAAAAGAATTCTTGCGCCCGAGTGGATCTGTAATTTCAGTAACATTGCCTATGGCATCATAGGCTGTAGTGACGGTATTTCCTGAAGCATCTACAATATTGGTTTGTCGATCTAAGTCGTCATAGACCAAAGACATAGTGCGACCCAATGCGTCGGTTGTTGCGGTGAGATTACCATTGGCATCATAAGTAAAATTCGTAGTATTGCCCAAAGCATTGGTAGTCGCTATTAGCTGATTGAGGGGATCGTAATCAAAGGAAGTCGTTCGACCGAGCGCATCAGTCACAGCGGTTAGGTTGCCCACGGAATCATAAACTGATGTGGTCGTATTACCTTGAACGTCGATGGTGCTAGTTTGGCGATTGAGGTTGTCGTAAGTAAACGAGGTTGTCCGATTGAGGGCATCAGCAATATTCGTGAGATTAGATACAGCATCATAGGTGAGGCTGGTGGTTTTACCCAGGGCATCAGTGATATTTGTTTGCCGATCTAAATCATCATAAGTAAAAGCTGTTGTGCGACCCAATGCGTCGGTTATTGCGGTGAGATTACCATTGGCATCATAAGTAAAATTCGTAGTATTACCCAAAGCATCGGTAGTTGCGATTTGCTGATTGAGGGGATCGTAATCAAAGGAAGTCGTTCGACCGAGTGCATCAGTTACAGCTACTAGGTTGCCCACTGAATCGTAAGCTGATGTGGTCGTATTACCTTGAGCATCGATCATGCCGGTTGGACGATTGAGATTGTCGTAGGTAAAGAAGGTGGTGCGATTTAAGGCATCAGTAATGCTGGTTAGGTTGGCGGCTGAATCATAAGTGAAGGCTGTCGTGTTACCCAGGGCATCGGTAATTCCGGTTTGTCGGTTTAAATCATCATAAACAAAGGAGGTGGTACGACCCAGCTTATCGATTTCTGCGATAACGTTATTCACTAAATCGTATGCAGTAGAGCTAACATTACCCAAGGCATCAGTGGTAGTCGTCAAGCGATTTCGGGCATCATAAATATATGCAGTGGTATCGCCACGAGCATCAACAAATGAAGTCAAATTATTGTCGATGTCATAGTCAAATAAGGTTGTTTTTCCCTCAGCATTTACAATTGAAGTTTGACGATTTCGAGCATCATAATTGTATTCAGTTTCACGACCCAAAGGATCTACAAACGATACAATATTACCTTCACCATCAAATTCAAAGGTGGTTTCTTGATTGAGGGGATCAATGATTTTTGTTTGACGATTTAAAGGGTCGTATTCATATTGAGTAATATTGCCCGAGCGATCGCTGGCAGATATCAAATTCCCTGCCAAGTCATATTCGTAACGAGCTTCTTGATCCAAAGTATTGCGAACCCGGCTCAAGCGACCCATAGCATCGTATTCAAATTCAGTGCGGTTGCCGTTTTCATCAATACTTACAGTTCTGTTACCCAAAATATTGTATTCAAACCTTCGTGTCGCCTCATTAGGGGTTCCCACCGCAACAGTAATTTCAGCTAAATTCCCAAAGGAATCGTAATCATTATCCGTCACCCGTACCAAAGCATCGGTAATCGTATCTACCAACCCCTGGGGCGTATAGGTAAAGCGAGTGATCAAATCGTCATCGCCACCCACTTGCCCCACGACCTCAGTTATAGTCAGCAAATTGCCGTTGTCGGGGTCAACTTCATAGAGAGTTTGCCGACCCAACTCATCCGTCACGCTGGTGACTTGATTGAATGTGGGGTCATAAGTAAAAGACTGTTGGGTATTGGCAGCACTTGCGATCGCATCAACAACCGACAGCAAATTGCCCCGTTCGTCATAGCTAACAGCGGTGACATTACCACGAGCATCGGTTTGACTGGCAATCAAATTATCCTCATTTCGAGTCACCGTCGGTAACGCCCCCACCTCGTCAAACGACGCAACAATTTGCCCCATTTGGTCGAGTACGTTATTGATAACCTTGCCGTTAGCATCTACATAGGTTGCCACCGGGTCGGCATCTAAAACAAATGCGGATGGTGCGTTCGTGGGGTCAACGGTAGCAGTCGGTGCGTACAAACCCTGCAACTGCACCGGACTATAATCAATTTCCCGACCATCTTTTAAAATCGCGCGATCGGCTCGACCTGCCAAGCCATAAATCATCTGTTCGCGATTCCCCCGTTGGTCGGTTTCACCCGTCATCCGATGCTCTCCATCATAGTCCCAAGTTCGCTGGGAACCATCGGGGTCAGTCACTTGAATCAAATTACCCGCTTGGTCATATCTCAACTGAGTCACCCGCCCTGCCGGATCGGTAATTGTGCTAACCTTGCCGTTAGTGTAAGCCAGAGTCGTGGTCAACCCCACAGGGTCAACAATTTCGGTTAACTGATTCGCACTGTCATAAACGTAGCGGGTCTGATTGCCATTCCGGTCTTCCATCAATTCAAGTTTATTTTCGCTGTTATAGCGATAAATTGTCTGATTTTTAAGCGTGCGTTGGAACGTGCCATCCGCCAATTTAACCAATGTAGAAAAGTCACCCGGAGGAGAAACATAAGCCTCGCCGGGATTGGCTGGCGGTTCATATAACAATTCACTGCCATCGCCATCAACCAGCAATACCGAACCGTCGGAACTTTCTACCAACTCCTGCCATCCTGCCACTCCCCAACCGCTACCGAAGGGACTGTCAATACTGTTGACCACCAAAAAATCGCCCGTTGTGGTATTAGAATTTCCTGTAAAAACGTCGTCAACTAATTCTCTCAATCCACTGGTCAAGTCGTAACTATACTCGCCGGTTGGGGCATCGCTCATATCCACTTCCAAAGAAGCGGTAACATCATTCGCTGCCCCCGAACCATCATCAGGAATAGACCAGAGGTGTTCCCCCCCATCCAGTCCAAAATCACTGCCCTGATAACCCGGTAGTTGGACGTTAAAATTATCACCATTAACCGCCAACTCGGCAACCAAACGGGTATCCGAATCGGGAACTACATTATCAAAACCAAAATAGACAATTTGATTGGGATCTGCCCGCATCGAGTCGTATGTCAGCACAAACCCTCGATTAGCACTTAAAGACTGATAAGGTACTAATTCGTGGGTTTCCAAAACAGCCCCAGAATGCAATTCGACTTCCGAAGTTCCCGGCGCCGTCCCCTTACAATCTTCGTTGCCATCCTCCTCATTTCGTTTTTCTTCTTCAGGATCTCGCTCCTCCGGCCCATCAGGTCCGTCCGAGTCTAAATCGTCCTCATCAGGAAGTATACTCAAATCAGTGGTTACTGTGTAATCCCACTGAGTGCCTTCATCGTTAGTGGCTAAGATGATTTGTACTTGATTAGAATTTCCTTCAGGAACATCAACTTGTAAGAAGCTACTGCCCGATATGAACCCTGTATCTAGTATATTTTGGCCTCCATAACGCAGGATTAAGCGATCGGGTATGGAAAACATTTCATATTGAATTGCCAAGGGAACAGCACCAGGAGTTTCCAATACTAGAGTTTGATTGCTACCTTCAAAACCACCACTATCTGAAACTGCTGCTTGTTCGATTTCAATAACTAGCCCATCTATATTAAGAGTTGCCCAGTCGTCCTCGGCTTTTAACTGCTGTAACTGCTGGGGATCTAAAATTCGTTCTTGCACGAGATTGGCAAATATTTCTCCCTCATCTCCCGTCGCATCAAAACCATTAATTTCTTCGTCGATATAATGGCCGAACTCCTCAATAATTACAGAAGCTATCGCCCCCGCATCCCCCGAATTTTCCGACAAAAATTCCCGAGCCAAATAAATCGTTTCCGTCTCTCCAGCAAAAGCACCATTCGCCCCATCAATCAAATCGCGATTGACAATCTCAATTTCTGGCAGAACCTCCAAGTCTCCCCCAGATAAAGTCATTTTAAAAACATCAAGTTTTTTCTCATCGTAACGATTGCCAAAAGCCAACTCCATCCCCGACTCAAATTCGGGGCGATCGGCAAACCCTTGCAGCAACTCCCGAACCTTTAGTAGCGCCTCATCAACCATTCTATCGACAGCAAAGTTACCATCTATAAGCAAATCTTCGCCATCTTTTTGTAGCAGTTCTCCAGTATTGCCTGTCAGTAAATCTCCTGCGTCATCCGTGTCAATAAAGCTTGAAAACCCCAATGAAAAGCCATTTTCTGTCGCTTCATTTTGTTGATTTAAAAGCAAGCTGTCCTGCCCTTCCTCTATATATTCCGTGGGCAGTCCCAAAGTCAAAGTCCCAGCCTGATGAGAGTTGGAAATGAAAGAGCGATCGCCTCCTAAACCAAAACTTTCTTTCTCAACCGGGCTGATGCCCAGAATCTCTGTTTCTGGCATGAAAGAAGTTGTTTCCGAGTTGAAAATGCTATTCATTTTTCTTGCCTGATAATTGTTTTTGCCGTGGAATTCATCAATTCTCTTATTTCCAAATCAAATTTACTACAACCACCGTCTTTCGCCTCAATTATCGTATCAGTTTTTCCACTAAAAGTTTTGACTCCTGACAAATCCAATTGGCTGTT
>NZ_JAYFER010000520.1:0-473 GCF_055795065.1 Lyngbya sp. CCY1209 | reverse complement strand
TCGCCGACACCGAAACCGCACCCCCCCAAATGGATGAGTCCCCCGCAGGGGAACCGACACCCGCCACCGCCGAAACCGCGATCGCCGCCGAAGTTGTCGCAGATGATGAAGGGCCGAACATTCAATGTACATTGAAAAAAACGACGGTTGACCGGCCCGACAACCACCACATCATCCTGGTTTCCGGCGCCTGTGACGGCATTGAAGAACCCGTCGGCCACGCCCCCGACTACCGCGAAGCGCGACGGATCGCCGACGGGGTGAAACTGGCATTCGGACAGCGGGTCATGATCCGCCACTGGACCGGCGACGACTCGGAAATCTGGCGCCGCCACGAAGACGAAATTGACCCCGACACCCTGCCGGAACTGAAACAGACCGACGATCGCTTCGAGCCCTGGACGCCCTGGATGAAAGCCGGCGCCAAATTCACCACCCCACGGGGCACCCGATTCACCATCGTCGGCTTTGAC
>NZ_JAYFER010000519.1:0-9301 GCF_055795065.1 Lyngbya sp. CCY1209 | reverse complement strand
GAAAATCCTAAAGTTGTTGCTACTTTTTTGAGGAGATTAGCTGCACCATTGATATCGGCATTAACTAATCAACCATGGTAAAGGGTTTGGGGCAGTCGAAACGTGAAGCTCGAACCCCGGCCGACTTCACTTTCAACCCAGAGATCTCCGCCCATCATCTGACACAATTTCCGGGTGATGGTCAGTCCCAGTCCCGTCCCCCCGTACTTGCGGGTCGTACTTTCGTCCGCCTGGGTAAACGGATTGAAAATGGTGGCAATTTGCTCGGGACTCATGCCGATGCCGGTATCGCGCACTTGAAAAAAGATAAAATCCACCTCCGATCCCGCCGTGAGCGGAGATTGATCTTCGGAGGCTTCCGAACTGCCGTTGGCCTTGGAAACCGGCAAGTTGGGAGAGTGGGTAAGCGTCCCGGGTTCCCGCCAGACCCGCAAGATGACCTGCCCGTTGTCGGTGAACTTGCAGGCGTTACTTAACAAATTTAGCAGGGATTGCCGGACTTTGGTGACATCGGTGTGCATGAGGCCGATATCTTCGGTCACTTCCAAGGTGAATTGGTTGGAATTTTTTTCAGCCAGGGGCGCGATGGTGGTTTCCACTTCCCACAATAGGGTGTCAATTTTGCAGGTTTCCAAGTGAAAGTTCATGCGGCCCGCTTCGATCTTGGAGAAATCGAGAATGTCGCTGATCAACGTCAGCAAATGCTGGCCGGCGACGTGGATATTTTTCAAATCCGCCACGAATTCATCCTGGCCGAGGTCTTGGGCGTCTTCCTGGAGCAGTTCGCTGTAGCCGAGAATGGCGTTGAGGGGGGTGCGGAGTTCGTGGCTCATGTTGGCCAGGAACAGGCTTTTGGCGTGGTTGGCCTGTTCGGCGGCTTCCTTGGCGCGGCGGAGTTCTTCGGCCTGTTTGCGTTCGGTGATGTCGCTGGCGAGGGTGAGCAGGCAGGGTGTGTCTCCCAGGAGTATGGGTTCGACGGCCAGCAGCCAGTTTCGGAATTGGCCGGATTTATTCCGCACCCGGACTTCCAAATTGCTGACGCGCTCCTGGGTCTCGAACCGGGCCAGGAGTTGGCTGCGCCACTCGGGTTCCCAGATCCCCAACTCCGCCGAGGTGCGGTCGATGACCTCTTCCCGAGTCCAGCCCAGTTGCTTGAGGAAACTCTCGTTCACGTCCAAAAACCGCCCTTCCGCGAAGGTGCTGATGCTGATCCCCACCGGACTGGCGTTGAACGCCCGAGAAAACCGCTCTTCGCTGGCCCTGAGGGCGAGTTCGGCCCGCTTGCGCTCCGTCACGTCCTGCACCGTGCTGGTGATGTGGGTGGGGGTGACGATCGCCTGTTCGGTGACGATACGCTCCCGGCCGTCGGGGGTGACGATGCGGTAGTCGATGCTGTAGGGGATCTGCTCCGAAATCCCGGCCGTGATCACCTGTTCCACGCGATCGCGATCGTCGGGATGGACGTGGCTCAAATATTCCGCCACACTGGGGGCGGCCGTTTTAGGGTTCGCCCCCAGGATGTCGTACAGCTCGTCGGACCAGTGGCAATCGTCCCGCCGGACATCCAACTCCCAGTGTCCCAACTTGGCGATCCGCTGGGCGTTGGCCAAACTCGCCTCCTTGGAGCGCAGGGAGGCTTCCGCCCGCTGCCGTTCTTCCACGGAGGCGGCCAAAAATAACCCCGTCAGGGCGATCGCCAGAATGAAGGCTTGCAGGGAAAAAACCCGGGGTATTCCGGTGATGGTGTTGACGAACGGGCCGCTGTCCCGCACGACGCCCCAAATGGCGAATCCGGCGATCAGCAGGTTAGCCAGGGACGTCCCCCGCAGCCCGAAGCGCAGGGAAGCCCACACCAACAAGGGAAAGGGCAGATATTCCAGGGGGTAGTCGATGGTCGCCGTCCGGGTTCTCGAACAAAAGACGAACCAGTTCAACGGCAGCAGCAGCGACAGCCAGACCCCGATTTCCAGGACGTAGAGCACTTGGGCCAGCAAATGCGATCGCCGGGACGGTTTCAACACCTGCAACTCTTCCGGCAACAGCCAGCGCCAATTCCGCTGCGTCGGGTCGCCGGGGTCCCGACCCTGCCGATATTTGTCCTGCAACCGAGTGCCCCAGGACAGCAGTGCCGGGACGACGATCAAAATTCCGATCGCGTCCCCGAGCCACCACGTCATCCAAATATCCCCGAACTGGCCGCCGTCCAATTCCCCGGACAACAGCAGGGCCAGCGGCGTCAGGGTGGAATTGATCAGGGTCGAGACTCCCGCCCCCAAAACCGTCAGTCCCAAGATATCTTTCACCCGGCGGAGGCTGGGAGAAAACCCGATCTGCCGCAGCATCCAGTACCCGGCGCTGGCCTGCCCGACGGCCCCCACCGCCCAGATCAGGGCCGGGGCCGAACTGCCGGGGAGTAGGGGGGCCGATAGCACGGCGCCGAGGGCAATTCCCGGCCAGCACCCCCACCCCCACCAGAGCAAAACGACTAAAGACCACCCGGCAACCGGCCAAAAAATGGCTTCCGTCGCATTGAGCATCAGCTTGTCAACGGTAAACCAGACGATTGCCAGGTAGAGGAGAACCGTCAGACTGTTGAAGGTGAAATAGCGTCCAGTTTTGGATTTGAGGATGGTATGGAGCTCAAACATATTGGCGACCGGGTATCATTAGCGCAGGGCGCGGTATTGGGGAGTTGGTATGAGGGAGGATCAAACCCTCTTTCAATCGAGGTTTGGGAGTTTTTGGGGTTCGCTCGTTTCAAGGCGCGAGTGCGATACTTGCGATCGATTTGGGTTGACCCCCCGATTGTCGAGCTATCCGCTCGGTTGGCCGACCGTCCGGACCCCTCGGAGATTGTATCCGGCGATCGCGATTCGGGCGACGACTTGCCGAATCAATTTCAGGGGGAGTGGATGCCGGATCGGGATCGATAGACATCCGGTGAAATCGGGCGGGTCCCCCCGGGAAAATTGGTCGTGACTTCACCCTCGAAGCGCGATCGAAGTTGAGTTGTCCCCGACCCCATTCAGTTTATCAAAAAAAATGGGTTCAATCCGCCCAGCGATCGCGACATCGCCCGCCCCACCCCCCCCTGAGACCCCCCCCGACTTGTCCCGAAGAAAAATCGAGGGCGGGGGCGCTTCAAAGCGATCGCCCTCACCCCGTTTTGTTCCCCAAAATTTCGTAAATTTTAAACTTCGGGTCGCCGTAGATTTCCCGGGTCTGGCCGCAGGCGATCGCGTCCCCTAACTCCGTAATGACATGGGTGATCCCGTAAGTTTCGACGATTTCTCGCAATCCCCGACAGCGGGTATCGCGGAATTCCGGGGCGTAAAACCGCTGCGACATCATCATGCGATCGTGCCATTCGACCACCTCTCGATCTTTGTAAGGATGCGTTTTGTAGTTCACCAAAATCGGCACCCCGGTTTCCAGACGAAAAGACACAAAATTTCCGGAAATGTGGGGAATTAAATATAAATGATCGGCTTTTCTATTGTTTTTAACAAACGCCATCATCGGCTGGTAATCCGGTGTCCGATTGAGTTCTTTAATTTGCTCCTGCACTCCGACAACAAAAAAAATTGAAATCGTGGTCAATGTCATCCAATAAATCGGCTGCTTTAAGGCTACAAAAAATTGTGGATATCGCTGCAAAACCACCGTTATTAAATCAGCGACAATCATCGCCATCGAAAGCGGAACTAGCCATGCAGAAACTCGCCAGGGAGTCATAAATGCCAAAGTTTTACTGTCGGATATCACTTGCACTGCCGTTAAAGTGGATGCGATGATAAAGGCAACAGACATGATCCAAAATAGCGGAGATTTTCGGACGAAATAAATTCCCGCAACCATCACCAAAATCTGCACCCAAGCCACCGAATCCAACCACAATTCTGGAAAGGAATGATGGGGGATGCGGTGGACGATCAAACGGCGGGCGAGGGAGGCGATTTCCGGAGAGGTGGGCTGAAACATGACGGTCATATAGAGGGTGACGGGCAGTATTAAAAGAGCAGATAAAATCCCCAAAGATAAAATTGACAATAATTTTTCTTTTTGTCGGTAGAGAACGACCATATATCCCAAGGTAATTAGGGGGACACTTGGCAGGTAGGCGGGGTGAACCGTCGCCGCGATCGCCAGCGGTAAGATCGACCCGAAATGATCCCCCCGCAGAAATAAATAAATTGACAGCAGGATGAAAACCCCGAAATTGCTCGTCTGAAAATAGGAACCCAAAATATACTGTTCCGCCAAACCGTAGTGCAAATGGACGTGGGTTTCCAACGCAAACATATCGATTTCCACGCAGTGGACGGCGATTAAAAATAGGAAATAGACGCTTTTTTTAAATTTCGTGTCGATTTTGAAAATCATCGATGCGATGCCCATTAAGCTGTAGGCATAAATCCCAAATAATATCAAATAGTAAACATAAAAAAATGCCGGATGCAGGTGGGAAACCGTGAACTCCACCAGGGCGGTAAAAACGGGGAGGGGATTCAACGTGTTCGCCTGCCAGTCATTTTGTAAATAGCCGTACCCCGCCCGCGCCATCCCGTGCAGAAATTTGGTATTCTGATTGGAAGTGTAGAGGGGATCTTGGACGTAGGAAATGCCGAAGACGAACCCCAAAATCAAAATTTCGACAATCGAATCGAACCCAGATCGGAGTGGTTTGACAGCGGCTTTCAAATCAGTACACCTCACATACATAGGGAGTCGGGAGTCGGGAGTAGAGAGTCGGGAGTAGAGAGATTGATCATTCCCGGCGTGGTTACACGCCAGCGCTCGTTACTATAAAATCTAAAATTGTAAGAGACAGTCGGTTGAAAGGACGAGCGATCGCTCGGTTTCCAATACAGAACACGCCCCCAGACTGTCCGTGATCGCGGGTTGAATGCCCTGTTGATAGAGTGATCGAATGTCCTTCCCGTGGGAATGATACCACTGCCGCAGCCAGCGGTTATCGAAAACGTAATCCAGGGTAAAAGAATCGCGATCGAGGAGAATATAATCGATACCCTCCTCAGCGATCAACTCCCGCATCCGATCGCGATCAGGGGAATACACCGCCCGAATCAGAGCGATCGCCCGTTCCTGTAGGGGAAGATAATAACCTAAATGGTAGGGAATCGCATATTCCCACCCCACCCAGATCGATCGCCGGGAAAACGTCGGGATATTGTCCGCTTCCGCAGCGATGGAGGCGATGACAATATCTTTGGGTTGCCGAGCGAAAAACTCATAGAGAGCCGGTTCCCTGCCCTTCACATAGCCCGTTTTCGGAAATTTCCCCAAAAACCAAGTTCCCGACACGATCGCCAGTCCCAGCGAGCCCGTAACCGCGATCGCCACCAACCGCCGCCGGGGGCAATTTTTCCCCCACCGCCACACCGCATCGAAGAGCACCCACAGGGAAATCCCCGCCGCCAGGGCGATTATCATGCGGAAACTGTGGATGGTGTAGCGGTTGGGGAGGTGGAGGCGGAACAGCAGCAGGTGGGCGATCGCGAATAATCCTATCGCCGACAGCAGCCACTCCCCCAAAATTGTAATCTGGGGGGAAATTTGGGCGATCGCCGGAAACCGTCTCGGAAACCGCAACAGCAGCGGCAAAGCCAACCCCATCCCCAGCAGCGGA
The DNA here is from genome assembly GCF_055795065.1 of Lyngbya sp. CCY1209. Taxonomy (NCBI): domain Bacteria; kingdom Bacillati; phylum Cyanobacteriota; class Cyanophyceae; order Oscillatoriales; family Microcoleaceae; genus Lyngbya; species Lyngbya sp. CCY1209. The sequence goes on along the minus strand of NZ_JAYFER010000519.1, from coordinate 3,651 downwards.
GGGCGAAACGGATGTTCGGGAAACAAGCCGCTGCGGGGACTCGCCACGAAAAACCGCCAGGGATTGTTATCGAAAAACGCACTATTTCCCGCCCCGCCAAATTCGGAGAAGGTTTTCGCCTCCGCCGCCGAAATCACCGGCCCGAACTCTCCCGAACCGGAGGCATAATAGAGAATCACGATCGCACTCACTCCCAACCCGATGCCACACAGACGGCGATCGCGATCCGTCCCCGTCCACAATCGGAGAAACAGGATACCCGTCGCCACCAGGACATATTGAGGGTAGAACAGTCCCAAGAATGCGATCGCGAGTCCGCAAACTATCGGTTTTCGCCGCAACAGAAAATAGAGAAAAGCCAGAAACAGCGGATAGACAAACGCCCTCGGCGTCGCCGACACCAGATCCTCATTCAGCCAGATTTGCTGATTTAACAGAGTTGCCGCCATAAACCCGGCGGCGGGCACCGTTCGCAATTCCAGACACACCCCGAAACAGAAAACCGTCGTCACCCATCCCAAAATCAGGGGTAAAATTTTGCTGAGGATAACCGGATCGACGCCCAAAATCGCGAATACTCGATACAGCGTCGCGTAACCGGGGGGGCGACGGATTGAAAATAGTCCGCGATCGCATCATTGGGGAACAGATCCGGATCGAGAAACCGTCGCATCCAGAAAACGTGCTGTCTAGCATCGTCCTGGATGACGTAATCTTGACTGAACGCTTCCGCGATCGCCAGTCCGCCGTAAATCGTCGCGAAAACCAAACTGAGTCCCAGCCAGAGAAGAAGGGTGTGGGGTGTACTCGGTGGGGATAATTGATAATCCGTGGGGGCAGTGCCTCCGTGCCTGCCCGATCGCTCTTTCATCTCTCCTCTTTCTTCCAAAACCGTCAGGGCGGTTCCCTTGCCCACCCCGACAGTTTTAGCGAATCAAATTAAGCGTCATCCAACGCCACGATGCCGGGAAGTTCTTTCCCTTCGAGCAATTCCAGACTCGCCCCGCCTCCGGTGGAGATGTGGCTCATCTTTTCGCCCAGGTGCAACTGTTCCACCGCCGCAACGGAGTCGCCGCCGCCGATAATCGTGGTGGCGCCGGTGCCCGTCAGTTCAGCCAACGTTTGTGCGATCGCCTTAGTGCCCGCCGCGAACTTCTCGAACTCGAACACCCCCATCGGACCGTTCCAAATCACCGTCTTGCAGTCCGCCAGGGCTTCCTGGAACACCTTCACGGAATCCGGACCGATATCCAATCCCATCCAACCGTCGGGGATGGACTCGACAGCCACCGTCTGGGAGTTGGCATCCTTGTCGAACTTGTCGGCGATGATCACATCCGTCGGCAGCAACATGGCGACGCCCTTCTCCTTCGCCTTCGCTTCCAGGGATTTGGCCAACTCCAGCTTGTCCTCTTCCACCAGGGAGTTACCGACGCTGATGCCCCGAGCCTTGTAGAACGTGAAAATCATCCCGCCGCCGAGCAGCAGCTTGTCGCACTTGTCCAACAACGCCTCGATCACGCCGATTTTACTCGACACCTTCGAGCCGCCGACGATCGCCGCCAGGGGACGCTGGGGATTGTCGATCGCCCCCTTGAGGAACTGCAATTCCTTCTCAATCAGATAACCCGCCACGCTGGGACTCAGGTACTTCGTCACCCCTTCCGTGGAAACGTGGGCCCGGTGGGCCGTCCCGAAGGCGTCGTTCACATACAGATCGGCGATCGAAGCCAATTTCTGGGCGAATTCCGGGTCGTTCTTCTCTTCTTCGGCGTAGAAGCGGACATTTTCCAACAACACCACGTCGCCGTCACTCATGGCCGCGACGGTTCCGGCCACTTCCTCGCCGATGCAATCGTCACATTTTTTAACGGTTTTGCCCAACAATTCCGACAGACGCTCCGCCACGGGGGTCAGACGCATGGATTCCACCACTTTCCCCTTGGGACGGCCGAAGTGGCTCGTCAGGATCACCTTCGCCCCCTTGGAGGTCAGATCTTGAATGGTCGGCAGAGCCGCCCGAATCCTGGTATCATCGGTAATGGAGCCGTTGTCGATCGGCACGTTGAAGTCCGCCCGTACCAGCACTTTTTTGCCGGATAGGTCTGATGCCGATAAATTTGCTACAGTTTTCTTAGCCACAGGATTAACCTCCTAAATCGTTTCTTCTGCTTTAATCGAATTGAATGGGGGCGGTACGGGTGATTGGCCAGACAGCCCCGGAGCTGTGGCCAACTCGATGGCACCTCAGCCATCCGAACGTTCACCGTAAACATTCTACCGAAGTCCGCGTCTTGGAGATGCGCGATTATGTTTAAGACCGTTTTATTTGCGATCGATCAGAGTCGAGAAGCCCGCGAGGCCGCCGAAAAGGTTGTCAATATCGTTCAAACCTATCAGGCTAACCTCTATGTTCTCGCCGTAGTCGAACCCAAGGAACCGGAGGGGGAACAGCCCCACTCCGAACCAATGGCTTCCCCCGAGGCTGTCAACCTGCTTTTGAAGGAAGCCCACACCATGTTTACCAACTTCGGCATCGATGCTAAACCCATCGAACGCGAAGGAAAACCCGCTTTCACCATCTGCGACGTCGCCGACGAGATCGACGCCGATCTGATCGTGATGGGATCTCGGGGCATGGGACTCACTGAAGAAGGTGTTGCCGACAGCATCACTAACCGCGTGATCAATCTTTCCCCCTGTCCCGTTCTCGTTGTACCGTGAGATTAGGGTGTAGGGTGTAGGGTGTAGGGTGTAGGGGGAATTAATAATTATTAATTATTAATTGATTGTCCTCCTCCGCCCCTCGACTCCCTCATCATTTGTTATCGTTTCATGACAATTCAATGGTATCCCGGTCACATTGCCAAGGCGGAACGCACCCTCAAAGAACAGCTCAAACGGGTTGATGTGGTGCTTGAAGTGCGGGATGCCCGCATTCCTTTGGCGACTCACCATCCCCAGGTGCCGGACTGGGTATCCGGGAAAACACGGTTGTTGGTGATCAACCGTCTGGATATGATTCCGCCCCACTTGCGGGAACAGTGGCAGCGGTGGTTCGAGGAAAGGGAGGAGACGCCCTATTTCACCAACGCCCAAAAGGGTCAGGGGGTGGAAGCGGTGGTGAAGGCTACCCGACAGGCGGGGGATAAGGTGAATGAGAAACGGCGGACGCGGGGGATGTTGCCCCGGCCGGTTCGGGCTGTGGTGATCGGATTTCCGAATGTGGGGAAATCTGCTTTAATTAACCGCCTGCTGAAACGGCGGGTGGTGGAGAGTGCTCGGCGGGCGGGGGTGACTCGGAAGTTGCAGTGGGTGCGAATTTCCAATCAAATTGAATTATTGGATGCCCCGGGGGTGATTCCGAGCCGGATCGAGAATCAGGAAGATGCCCTGAAATTGGCGATTTGCGAGGATATCGGGGAAGCCGCCTACGACAATCAGCGGGTGGCGGCGGGGATGGTGGAGTTGTTCGCCGATCTGGGATTGCAAGATAAATTGCACGATCGCTACTCTGTAGACGTGGGTTCGCAAACGGGGGAATCCTACTTGCAAAGTTTAGCCGACGATCGCTATCAGGGCGATCGCGAACGGGCTGCCCGTCAATTACTCAACGATTTTCGCAAAGGCTTGTTGGGTGCGATCGCTTTA
>NZ_JAYFER010000518.1:0-6086 GCF_055795065.1 Lyngbya sp. CCY1209 | reverse complement strand
ATCCGATCTGAATCCACAGGCAAGATGCCTGTGCTACGTTTTGAATTTTGCCTCATTTTAGCCGAAACGGTCTACTAGGATGCAATTCGCGTCGGCGGTGCCAGCCGACATCCATTTTATGAAACCAGTCGTTTTTTGTGACTTCGACGGCACGATCACGGCCGAAGAAACCTTCGTGGCGATGATGAAACGCTTCGCGCCGGAGGTTTCCGGCGAGATTATCCCCAAACTGTACACCCGGGAGATAACGTTGCGGGAGGGGGTGCGGCAGATCTTAGAATCCATAGATGCCGCGGCTTACCCGGAGATCGTGGAATTTTCCCGCACGAAATCGATCCGCCCGGGACTGGTGGAATTGCTCGACTTTCTCGATCGCCGCGGCGTCCCTTTTGTTGTCGTGTCGGGGGGCATCCGGATCATGGTGGAGACGGTCCTCGGGGAGTTGACGGAGCGGGTGGAAGCCATCTACGCCGTGGACGTGGAGGCGGGGGAGAGCAATTTGCGCGTCCATTCCGACTTCGAGGGGGGGACGGAACTGATGGCGAAGGTGCGGGTGATGGAGTTGTACGAGGGGGACGAGAAGATCGCCATCGGGGATTCGGTGACGGATCTGAATCTGGCGATCGCCGCCCCGGTGGTGTTCGCCCGCGATCGCCTCGCCGCATATCTGGACGAACGTCAAAAATCCTACATTCCCTGGGGCGATTTTTTTGACGTCCGCGATCGCCTCGCCCAAATGTGGAATAATGCTGAATTGAGCGAGAATGGGAAGGAGTGGTAGAGATGGCAGAATTTACCCGGATTCTATCTCTAGATGGGGGCGGTTTGCGAGGGTTGATACCAGCCGAGATTTTGGTCGAGGTCGAACATAAAATACAGAAAAAAACGGGCAATCCCGAGGCAAGATTGGTTGATTATTTTGATTTATTTGCCGGGACGAGCGCCGGCGGAATCTTGACCTGTCTCTACCTGTGTCCCGACCTTCGAGATCCGAGCCGGCCGCGATGTTCCGCAGCAGAAGCCCGCAATTTCTTCTACGACAATAGCCGACAGATTTTTGCGATGCCATTCATGCACGCCATCAAAAACTTTTGGGGGATTTTGAACGCCAAGTATTCCCACAGAAAGTTAGAACTGATGATGGCTAACTTTTTCGGCGATGTCCGGTTGAGCGACCTGTTGAAACCCTGTCTGATTTCGACCTACGATATCGAACGGCGAAAAACTCACTTTTTTACCCAACATGACAGCCGAAGCAGACCCGAATGCGATTATTACGTCCGAGATGTCATTCGCTCGACATCCGCCGCGCCCACCTTTTTTGAAGTGTCCAAAATTAACTCATTAAATCGGGCTATTTACAACTGCGTTGATGGTGGCGTTTTTGCTAACAATCCGGCCCTGTGTGCCTACGCGGAAGCCCGCAGCAAAATGCCCAGTCATCCGACAGCAAAAAACATGGTCATTTTATCTCTCGGAACCGGCGACGTCAAAAAGGGATATCCCTACGACCAGGCGAAGAACTGGGGAAAGTTTGAATGGTTACTGCCGCTGTTGGACATTATCATGACCGGGGTGGCGGAAACCGTAGACTATCAGATGAGGCAGATCTATGATGCGGTTGAAGCGCCACAACAATACTTGAGAATCAATCCGGAACTGACGAGTAAAACGATGCTTCCCATCGACGATTGTTCGGAACACAATTTGCAGGCTATCCGGCGTTTGGGTCGGCAACAGGCCCAGGAGTACGACCGAGAAATTGACGAATTTATCGATTTATTGCTGAGATAATCGGGGGTGGGGAAAATAACGATGCCGGCGGGAGTTCAAAATGGTCGGGAAAAAGAGCAACTTTAATGTCGGGGAACACAACCCCCTTATTTTAAACCCAACTTTTGCAGGACGTCTGCGATCGCATCCATCCGCCGGGACTGGTCGGCTTCGATGCAGGATTTGGGTTCCATATCGTAGGGGCAGATCGGGGGGTGGGCCAAGGTCGTGTCTTCGTAGTGTCCTTCCGTCTTGAATGTTTCTACCCTCGCCCACAGGATCGCCTCAGACCCCTCCTTTTCTTGGCGGAGTGCGGTGGCATATAATTGGGGAAATTTGTCTCCAAAATAGGGACTTTGATTCCACAAATCGATCGCGTTGATGAATCCTTCCAAGTGATACTCGGGATTGATTCCCGCATCCTTAAATTCTTGATCGATGGCAAAAGACTGCGATCGCAACCGCCGCAGACACCATTTGTTGGCATCCTTCAGCGTCCCCCCCCGGCCGTGGTTGCTGCAAAATCCCTTATTCAACAGCCCCGTTGCCGGATCTAAATGCCCTTCGATCAGGGAAGTGTAAGTTCCGTCCGTCTCGCAGTTTCCCTCCGCCGCACAGACGGCGATGACACCCGGACTTTTTAAATCCAAAAATAGGGATTTGACGGGGACCTGGGGGCGGAACGACTGACCCACCCACCAGCGATCGCCTTTCGACTGGTAATTCACCGGCGTCAGTGTCGCTTCCGTTTTCGGGAGTTCGAGACTCACCACAGATCGCACCACTGTTTGAATTCCCAAGGCGACACAATACAGCGCAAAAATGGAAAATGCACCCAAGAGCAACCGTCTTCGATACAGAATGCGCTTTCTGTGTTGTTTCATCAAAGAACGGAGATCGTTGCTTTGCAGTTCGGACTGATGCCAGCCCGACCGCCGTTTTTTCTTTCGATACACGGTGTTCAATTGGTTATTTAAAAAAGTGGAAAGTTTGCCGATGATTTTCCGAGCCACAGCCCGAAAAATCGTCCAATTAGAAACGGCCCTGCCGCGGTTTCTGGGGGCGAGTTCCCGAACCTTGGAACGCCGGACAATTTCACTGCGAGTCCGTCCCGGGGGAACGAACCTTTTTCTCCTCACTTTTTGATCGAACATATTCAATCTCGATGGTAATCCGAGGGGGAATTCCCCCTGCGATGGGACGTGATAATGGACGACGACTGAAACAGCTTTTACACTATATCACCTGTTTTCAAGTGTCGTAAGACGATCTTTCCTTGATCCCCCCCAACTCCGGGGTCTGAATCTCCCCTAAATTTAAGAATTTTCGGCGATCGCATCCCCGTGCCGAACCCCTCAAAATCTCTGTCGGGGGGAACAGTTTCCCCGGGGGTCTGTGACCGGGGTTTGGGTATTGGCAGAAGTGCGAAATTGCGCTTTGATAATGGAACTCCCCACAACGACAGAAGCGAGTGAGAGCATGGGAACCGAGCGCACCTACAAAAGCTTGCCTTTCTACTGGCATCGGGATACGGTGGAAAACGATCGCCGTTGGTTGGAATCCGTCATCCGCAACGCCGCCCCGTTTTCCGACTGGTGGACGAAGGCGCGGATCGTGCAACTCGCCTATTCAGACCCCCCCAAGACCGGGGCGAAAACCGTCGCCGGACTCCCCACCTACGGCGGGTATACCTCCGAATCGGCGATCGCCGAGGCCCTGCGGTCCTGCTGCGATCTTGCGGAACACCCCGCTTTCGCGGGACAAGTGGATGAGGAATACGTGGTTCGCGCCCTCAACAGTTGGCACGAACGAGAATTCACCCAGGCCATCGCTCGCAACTTCGAGGTCTACGCCGACCGCGACCACCCCAACATTTTTTTGGTCGTCAGCACCGCCCCCTGTTCCCTCAACACCGATCGCCTGTTGCCCCCCCCGGATCGGTTCCGACCCCTGTTCAACATCGCCGAATTGGGCGAGATCCTGCGGTCGGACAATTTCAACCGCCTCACCCTCCGCACCCACGGCTACGCCAACCCGGCGGAGCGGTTCTACCGTTCCTTCATCCGCGAAGCCGAATCCCTCGTCCTCAAGGGGCCGATCAACCAAATCGGGACGTTGGAAGACAAAAGCGCCTACATCGGCTATCACTGGCCCGGAGAACGGCCGCTCCTGAGCCGCAGCCTCTGGCTCGACCCCCTGCAACAGTGGGGCATTTCCCTGAGATTTCTGGTGGTGGTGGCCCTCCTGGCTTGGCTGGCCGGGACGGGACTCTATTTGATCCTGGCTCTCCTCGGCGCCCCCCTATTGCAATTTTTGGGCGTCCGACCCGTCGTCGCTCCCCCGTGGGGGGGGGACGGACTCGGGGATTTATTCGCCCAGTGGCAGTGGGTGTGCCTCAGCGTCTTTGGGTTGTGGCTGCTGTTGATGCACCTGTTGCGGGTGGTGGTCTACCAGCGCGATCGCTATCGGGCCATCCACTACGGCGCCCCGGACCTGGCGGAATTTTTCTGGCGCCTCGACAAAGTGTTGGGCGAGAACCCCTATTCTTCGATGCCCTTTGCCCCGGAGGAAAGCCCCCCACGACCCCCCGATTTGAAAGTCCACCTGGTCGGCCACAGCATGGGGGGGTTGCTGCTGGTGAACGTGCTGCGAATTTTGTCCGATCGCTTCGGGAAAGAAGATCGCCTGGCCGAAGAGGGCCACGACATGGGGGAACACCTGCAACTCGACCGCCTGATCTTGTCCTCCCCCGACATCCCCCTGGAATTTCTGCGGGAGGGACGCAACAATTACGTCCGGTCGGCGATCTTGCGCTGCCGGGAAATTTACCTGTTTTCGAGCGATCGCGATATCGTCCTCCGCTACCTGTCCATTTTGGCGAACTGGTTCAGCGAACCCAGCGTCGAAATGTCCGGCCTGCGGTTGGGAAATGTCTACCTCAAACGGGCGGGAGACAGCCCGGACTATCGCCCCCACATCCGCGTGATGGTGACATCGCAACCCGCCGTCCAACCCACCTCCGCCTACGATTTATTTGAAAAATTTAACTATCTCGACTGTTCGGAAATGCGGGGAACCAACGGCGTCAAATGGGAGTTAAATCCCCGGACGGCCCTGGCGATCGATCTGGTAAATTTGGTTTTGTACCTGACCCAAAAAATCGACGTCCACGGCGGCTATCACTGGGTCCATACCCCCGGTTTTGACGTGCTGCAATTTTTAATTACCCGGGATGGACTGTCGCGATCGGACACGATCGCAGAAATCGAAACGCTGATCGCCGACAGCCCCATCCGCTTCCGCCCCAGTCGAACAATTAATAATTAATAATTAATCAATTAACAATTAATTGTTGGGGTTGAAAGCTTCTTTATACGAGGCGAACGGGGATAGAACCCGAAACCCTACGGGAGGAGTGAGGAGCGAGGAGTCATATCAAATCCGGTTGAATGCTCGGAACAAAACGGGTTGGAGATCGAGACCGCTTGGGAATCAATTCCCCGAGGGCGCAAGCCCGGGGCCCCTACGAGCTAAAATCATCTGTTGTCTGACTTCTTTTTTCTCCCTACACCCTACACTCCAACTTTTCTCATTGCCTTCTTCTTGAATTTTAGCAACACTTTAAACCACTTTTGGGCGGGTTTGTCGTAGAATGTGAAAATGTCGCCGAAGGCGATGCGGGAATTGCGATGATGTTGCCAGTGGCGTTCGGGGGTGGTGATGTATAAAACGTTGCAAAGCCGTTCTAAAATTGGCGGGGTCGTCCAGTGATTCAGAGGTAAATGCCGCCATTCCACATGGCACTCCGCCAAAATTAAACCCAGAATGGTTCCCGCCGGGGAAATGATCCAAAAGAGGGGCAGAAACATCAAATAGGGAAACGCCCCCAAAAAGCCGGCGATCAGAACTTTGGGATTTTTGTGGGCGATCGCATAGCGGATAAAACTGCGGTTCGGACTGTGGTGGACGGCGCAGTGGAATTTGCCAAAAATATGTTCGGGAACGTGATAGAAGAAGGTCGAGATAAAGTCTCCACTCAGCAGCAGTCCGAGTGCGACCGAGACGATCTTGATAACAGTCACTATTTCACCCTCACGAGCTACTGCGACTGTAATCACCGAAGATTAAATTCAATTAATATTTGGGTTAAAAATTGGGCGGAAGTCTCATCTCTCAATATCTGTGGGGGCAACCGTCCCGGGTTGCCCCAATTGGGCGGAATTGGATGGGGGAAGCCGGCTGTCTGTCTCAATTCTCCTCAATTCTCTATCTGTGGGGGCAACCGTCCCGGGTTGCCCAGATTGGGCGGAATT
>NZ_JAYFER010000517.1:0-70909 GCF_055795065.1 Lyngbya sp. CCY1209 | reverse complement strand
CGGATCTGAATCCACAGGCAAGATGCCCGATGCTCCGTTTTGAATTTTGCCTCATTTGAGCCGAAACGGTCTACTACTGAACTGGGGGAAGAAACCGGGTTTCTAGGCTTTGACAATCCGAACCCGGGCATATTTGAGGCCGTGGACGCCCGGAAGCGGCGCCACCCGTCCGAACTCCAATTTCGGTTCGACCCACCCTTCCCGCATCAAATAACGCAGGTATTGCTCGTATTCTTGCCACTCTGCATCGGTGGAATAAACCACCGTCAACATTCCGGGTTGGGTGATGCGATCGCCCCTTTCCCAATCCACTCCCTTATCAATCCGTTTTTTGACGATTTCATAACGGATATCCCGCGTTCCGCGCACGTCAAAGACTTTTTCGGTATTCTCATCGTGGAAAATATCTATGGTTGTGTGCTGCACCAAAACCACGTGGGCGAGTTCCAAATCAATCTGAGATTCGGCTTTCAAAGTCATCAGCTTCCGGCCGCAGTCGCACATTGCTCGCAACTGTTCGTAACGCAAACTTTTGAGGTGAAAGGGACTGAAGTCGGGGTGGATCGACTTGCCGGCATAAATCATGTGATCCATGCCGTCGCTGCACTCTACATCGCAATAGTGGGGGACGATCGCCTGCATTTTCTGCTGCCAAACTGCCCAATTTTCCTGGAGGGAATTGGTGATCGAATGCAGCGTTTCGTCGTAGCGCGATCGCGCCTTGTAAACGCAACCTTCCTCATTATCGCAGGCGGTTTTATAGGCATCCACCGCCGCCCGCGCTTCCTCGGAACAGCGACAAAAATAGTCGAAATAAACCTCCAATTGGGTTTGCAGGTACTCCGTTGCCCGCACTTCCACATCGACGGTGACACCCTGTTTGAGTTGGGCGATATATTCGAGCAAATCCTCCCGAAGTTGTCGCCCGAGGGCGGTTTCCTGACAGTTACACACCGCGTCAACCACAGCCAAACCCAACTGAAATTGCTCCAACAAATCCGCCTGGATCGCCCGATTTCGCTCGTCGGACGAGCCGCGAATGTCGGACATTCCGAACAGGGGAACCACGCCTTCAAACAGGATGATTTCCGGAGGCAAACCCCAACTGCGGCGTTCGGCTTCTTCCAGAAACCGCCACTCTACCGCCGGATGGATGCCGCGAAGGTTGGAAAATCGTTTTTGGTTGGTGTAGGAGACGGCGGCAATCAAAGCCGGGATCAAGTTTTCGGCCCGATCGCGGTCTTTTGAACCGAACCCGTCGGGGCGATCGCGACCTAGGACGACGACTCCGAGAAGCTGTTCACGACTCGACGGATTGACGGCCGACTGGACCTTTAACGGAATCAACAATAGCGATCGCAAGGACAGATCGAGAAGTTGTTTTTCCAACTCCGTCGATTGCACGTCGCTCAGATCCGAAACCCCCGTCACTTTATGCTCCAAAATGGCTTGATAGAGGGGAGAATCTTCCACCCCGTCCCGGGAATAAACCGTCGGCTGGCGGGGGGCCGTATCCAGGTGGGTGAAAACGTGTACTTCCTCCCCCCAGAGGCGAAGGAACAGACAGCGGGTGGCATCGAACAGCGATCGCATCTGCCGTTCCACCCCATCCCAACCCTTCGGTTGCAACATGGCATCGCGATCAATCAGCCGGCGGATCAGGCGGTTTTCCCGTTCCGACTCCGTAACCTCCATCCCTTCGAGAAGCAACACCCCGCCGAGGCGGTAATTTTCCAACCGCAGGTTTTGCGCCCGCTCTTCGATCATTTCGGGGGAAAAGGGGTTATTCTCGAGATCGGCAAATTCGTCCGCATCGGGATCGACGCGATCGACCCGCACGAAATCCGCATTCAGCCAAAATCGGATTAGTCGTCCCCGGTTCGGGCCGCGGGCGATCGCCGATCGGTGGCGGAGTTCCAGGTGGCGGAGGTCGATCTGGCGGTATTGCCACAAGATCCGCTCCAATAATTGTTGGCGATATAATTCCTCAAGCGTCACCGTCTCCCATTCGGGCAGTAAATCGAGCAATTTGACCGGGGCGGGGCGATCGCGGATATCGCAGCGATCGCAAAAGGCCCGATTTCCGTACCGCAGCACCCATGTCGCGGGATCGATCGCGGCCATCAGAAATCGACTTTCCCCAAATAAAGAAAGCAAACCGTCCGAGTCCACCTGTTTCATCCACAGCAGATCCGGACAAGACTCGGTGGCGGGGGTAGCTGCAATTTTCCCTGAAATGGATTTGGATCGGGGCATGGGGTGACTCGGGATAAAAGACGGGGGATGGCAGTTGGGGGTCGTTCCCCTCCTCATGGTATCTATGCTAACTCCCCCGACCAGTTCGCGATCGCCGCGAAGCCCGGTATGAATCTTGGTAGGATCAAGATCAAGAAAGTATGTAGTGATACATCACACCGTTCAGAGGAGAACAGAACATGGATCTGGTTGGACTCCAGAATGGGTTGGATAACGCATCATTTGCGGTCCTCCTGGTAACAATGTTGATTTATTGGGTGGGGGCGGCATTTCCCAACCTTCCCACCCTGCAGGTATTGGGAACCACGGGGATGGCCGTCGCCAACCTCTGCATGGCAGCCCTGTTGGGGGCGAGATGGATGGAGGCCGGGTATTTCCCCATCAGCAATCTCTACGAATCCCTATTTTTCCTGGCCTGGGGAATTACGACGATCCACCTGATCGCCGAAAACATGAGCGGCAGCCGCCTGGTGGGGGTGGTTACGGCCCCCGTCGCGATGGGGATCGCGGCCTTTGCGGCCCTGAAGTTGCCCGCCCCGATGCAGGTGTCCGAACCTCTGGTTCCCGCCCTCAAATCTAACTGGCTGATGATGCACGTCAGCGTCATGATGCTCAGTTACGCGACGCTGATGGTGGGTTCGCTGCTGGCGATCGCATTTTTGATCCTGACTCGCGGACAAAACGTGCACTTGAGCGGCAGTTCCCTCGGAACCCGCATTTCTCGCAACTCCCACTCCGCTTCGGCGCCGGCGGAGGCCGAGGAAATTTTGGCTTCCCCCTCCCCCGCTTTTTCGGAATTTCAAAGCACCAACAACGGCAGCGGCAACACCGCCGTCCTGGAATTGGTCGCCCCGTCGGAAAGCCGGGACGTCGCACCCGTCGCCCTCTCCCCCCAGCGGTTGAGTCTGGCGGAAACCATCGACAATATCAGCTACCGGATCATCGGTTTGGGCTTCCCCCTACTCACCATCGGCATTATCGCCGGGGCGGTTTGGGCCAACGAAGCCTGGGGCTCCTACTGGAGTTGGGACCCGAAAGAAACCTGGGCCCTGATCACCTGGCTGGTGTTCGCCGCCTACCTGCACGCCCGCATCACCCGGGGCTGGCAGGGCCGCAAACCCGCCATTTTGGCATCCGTGGGATTTTTTGTGGTTTGGATCTGCTACTTGGGCGTTAACCTGTTAGGAAAAGGTCTGCATTCCTACGGCTGGTTCTTCTGAGGGCCGGCGCGATATTTCGGATAGAAGGGGCGAGGGGTGCGACGAGAATTCGCTCTCACCCCGTTGTCCTTTCTTTCCCGTCCCGAGTTTTTCAAACCGTTCGGAGTTGGGGCGGGGGCAACCGAAAACGAAACTCGGGGAAGCCTGAAACTCGGACAAAGTGAGGAAATGGCCCCGAAACAATTGAGATCGAGGATTGCCAATGAATGTATTTCCCAATATCAACGATCGCACTCGAATTTTAGATGATGACGATGTGATTCACACCGGTGCGAGCGCGCTGATGTTTCAATGTACGTTTAAAGTCAGCGAATTTCTCACCATCATGCAGTCCAAGTTGGAGGAAGAGCACATTTTTGGTGAGGGGATCGAGTGCGAACTCCTGAGCCCGGGCCGGGACTGGCAGAAGGGCAAGTTTCGCCTGTGTCTGGAGTTTTTGGGAGAGGGTGCGATCGACGACGGCGGCGCCGTTCCGTCCCTTCCCTACAATCCGGGACAACCCCCGGAAACCCTGCCGCCTCCCCTGAGACGGCAAGCTGGACGGGTGGGTATGTGGAGTTAATACTGAATAATTGATAATTGATAATTGATAATTTTCGATGATCTCCCTCACTTGAATTCGGAAATGGGGGATGAATTCATAATTGTCAATTGTCAATTGTCAATTGTCAATTGCTCTCGGACTTGCGATCGCGGCGATCGATGAGTCAAAATGGCGGGTGAGATGTTAAGTTTCTTGAAGAACTCGTCGGCCCAATCCCAAAAGGTTTCACACGCTATGCAGGCATCCGTCGTTATGACTTCGCGCTTACCCGTCGTCCGCCAGCCCCTGAGACTCGTGGCGCTGGGGGACAGCCTGATCTACGGCTACGGCGACCCGGAGGGGGGTGGCTGGGTCGAACGGCTGCGAAAACAGTGGATGTCCCCCGACACCCCCGGCCACGTCCTCTACAATTTGGGGGTGCGGGGCAACCGGACGATGCAGGTGCGCGATCGCCTCGAACATGAATTTCAACACCGGGGAGAACTCAAAAACCGCCTCCCGGATGCCGTCATCCTCTCCGTCGGCGTCAACGACTCCGCCAAAGTGCAGTCCCCCCACGGCCGCAACTACACCAATTTTGAACGCTTCCAAACCCTATTAGAAGATCTCCTCGATCGCGCCGGAAGCCTCTGTCCGGTGCTGTTCGTGGGCATGGTCCCCGTGGACGAGGAAAAAATGCCCTTCAGCGGTTGCCTCTACTACGACCACTTCAACCAATACCGCTACAAAGAAGCCACCCGGACCGCCTGTTTGGAGCGAGAGATTCCCTATTTAGATATCTTTCAACTGTGGTTAAATCGGGGCGAGGACTGGTGGCGATCGCGCCTTTGTGCCGACGGCATCCACCCCAATGTTGCCGGTTATCAATCACTATTGGAAGATGTACTGAATTGGGATGCCATGAAGCAGTTGATCAACCATGAGAATTCTACTCGTCGAGGATGACGATCGCATCACCCGGGGCCTCTCCGAAGCCCTCGCCGACCAAAACTATGTCGTCGATATCGCCCACGACGGCGAAGCCGGGTGGGACTTCATCGAAGCCGCCCCCTACGACCTGATCCTCTTGGACGTGATGCTGCCCAAACTCGACGGCATCGCCCTGTGCCGGAAACTGCGACAAAACGGCCACCGCACCCCCGTCCTGATGCTCACCGCCCGGGACACCAGCCCGGACAAGGTGCTCGGTTTGGATGTCGGCGCCGACGATTACGTTGTCAAACCCTTCGACCTGCAAGAACTCATGGCCCGGGTGCGGGCGCTGCTGCGGCGGGGGGACACCGGAATGCCTCCCATTTTGGAATGGGGATCTTTGCAATTCGACCCCAACACCTGCGAAGTCACCTACGGGGAAAATTTCCTCCACCTCACCCCCAAGGAATATGGTTTACTGGAATTGTTTCTCCGCAGCAACCCCCGCGTCCTCAGCCGCGACGCCATCCTCGATCACCTGTGGTCCTTTGAAGATACCCCCGGCGAGGATACGGTGAAAACCCACCTGCGACGGTTGCGGCAGAAACTCAAAGCGGCGGGGGCACCCTCCAATTTTATCGAAACCGTCTATGGCCTGGGCTATCGGCTCCACCAAAACCCCTTCTAACCCGCAGTTTAGGGCGCTGCGGTGGCGGTTGCTGCTGTCTTATCTGGCCGTGATGGTGGCGATTTTGAGCCTGTTCACCGCCGCCGTCTACCGGTTTTTCGCCCTCAGTTTGTACCGCCAGTTGGACAACCGCCTGCTGACCCTAGCCGACGCCGCCACCCACAGCCTGGAAGCGATCGCCCGACAGTATCCCCGGGGACGGCAAACCGCCGACGTCGGCAATTTCTCCCGCCACACCCACCCCTTCACTTACGAAGCCCTACTGCCCCGCCTCGACAACGACGGCGATCTGGACCTGCCCTGGCAAAGCATCCGCCAACCGGATCAGGGGGTGGAGTGGTTCGACGAAAATCGGCAACTGCTGGCCAAGGCGGGGCGAATTTTCCCCAAGGCCCCCCTGCCGGAAGATGCCCCCGAGGGCGCCTGGGGCCACACCGTCGATGGGGGGAAAATTCGCACGCTGACGCTGCGGGTTTACGACAACAGCGAACCCCAGTCCCAATTGATCGGCTACGTTCGGATCGGGGAGTCCACGGCGGAGGTGCGGGAGATTTTGGGGCAGTTGCGGTGGGGGCTGGTGTTGGGGGGCGCGATCGCATCCGGTTTGACGGCGGCTGGGGGAATGTGGCTGACGCGGGAATCCCTCCAACCCATCGAACAAAGTTTCCGGCAACTGAAGCAATTCACCGCCGACGCCTCCCACGAATTGCGGAATCCCCTGGCGGGGATCAAAACCTGCGTGGAGGTGATGCAGAGTCACCCGGAACGCCTGCAACCGACGGATTTGGAAAAAGTGGGGGCGATCGCCAGTGCCACCGGCCAGATGACTCGGTTGGTGGATGACCTGCTGCTGCTGGCCCGCAGCGAGGGGGCGGTGCCCCAGACGGTGGCTTGGGTGGCGGTTCCCCTGGAGGAACTGTTGGAAGATTTGGCGGAGTTTTTGCAACTGCGGGCCGCGGACGAGGGGATCGCGATCGCGACGCAACTGAAACCGGGAATTTCCGTGCGGGGGGACGGCGCCCAACTGTGGCGGGTGTTCGCCAATTTGCTGGAAAATGCCATCAACTATACCGACGCCCCCGGAAATGTGACGATTTCCCTCGATCGCTCCGAACAGTGGATCGTCGTCCGGGTCGAGGATACCGGCATCGGCATCGCGCCGGAACACCTGCCCCGGGTTTTCGATCGCCTCTGGAGGGCCGATCGGGCGCGATCGCGTCGGGAAGGGGGTTCGGGACTCGGGCTGGCGATCGCCCAAACCATCGTCCGGCAGCACGGCGGGGAAATTGCCGTCACCAGCCAATTGGGCGTCGGAACCTGTTTCCACGTCCGCCTCCCCGCTTTGAATGGGGAGTCGGGAGTCGGGAGTCGGGAGTCGGGAACTGAAGGGGAGTGGGCAAATAGCCGGATCTGATATCAGTCCGCGATCGCTCCGTATTAATACTTAAAAAAATTTTTTTCGCTTCGATTCGGCGATCGTTCCGAGTTTGTCACTTTTTGTCTTTATTCTTCAAAACTGAGGCAAGGAAATAGAGGGCAGGCAACAGCTCTAGAAGGCAACAGGCAATAGGCAACAGGCAATAGAGATAGAGCCGGTCGCCGTCCGGGATGTCTTTCTGCAACTGCGATCGAAACTTGTCTATCTACACCATTCAATACAGCGATCGAAAACCCCATTTATAAGGAGTATCCTGTTATGAAACGTTTCGGCATCAACAAACCCACAGCCACTTTACTCTCCCTTTTAACCCTCGGCTTTTTCACCCTGTTGGGCGGTTGTTCCCAAAACCAACCCCCGACGGCGACGGTCGAATCCGAATCCCAAAACACCGAGACGGTATCCAACCAAGAATCCGCCACCCTCAAGAATCTCCAGGCGGCTTACAATGGCGAATCAAACGCCCACGCCCGCTACCTCGCCTTCTCCAAAAAAGCCGAGGAAGAAGGTTATTTACAGGTCGCGACGTTATTCCAGGCGGCCGCAGATGCCGAAGCCATTCACGCGGCAAACCACGCCGCAATTATCCGCAAAATGGGGGCGAAACCCGAGGCGACAATCGCAACTCCCGAGGTGAAATCCACCCTCGAAAATCTGGAAGAGGGAATTAGCGGGGAATCCTACGAACGGGATACGATGTACCCGGAATTTATCGAACAAGCCCGCAAAGATGGGAATCAGGATGCGGTGGTCACGTTCACTTATGCCGTAGAAGCCGAAACCGAACACGCCAAATATTACGCCCAGGCGAAAGACAATTTGGACGACTGGCGGGAAAATACCATGACATTCTACGTCTGCCCCGAATGCGGCTACACCACCAACGATCCCAATTTGGCAGTTTGTCCGGAATGCGGCACCGCGAACAACTTATTTTTGAGCGTTTCTTAAATCGAATTCGGATTCGACACCCGGGGAAATCGATCGCACCCTTTTTGACTCGCATTTCCCCGTTTTATGACCCCCTATAACTCCGGAAAAAATACGATGAATCGTCGCAATTTTATCACTTGGATGGGCGTGGGTGGTTTGGCGAGTTATTTGCCCGTCGCCTTGGTCGCCTGTTCTTCCACCGACAACGAAACGGCTTCGGAATTGGTCAGATCCGACGGATTTCAAGCGATCGGTACGGTTGAAAACTTCGACGAAAACGGCGTTTTACTGAACGCCAATATCCCGGCTGTGGTGATTAAAAATATCGGTCAAAATGATGGCTTTTCTGCCTTCAATCCGACTTGCACTCACCTGGATTGTACCGTCGAATGGCAGGGCGACAAAAAAGAGTTTTTCTGTCCCTGCCACGATTCCAGATTTGCCGCCGACGGCCAAGCCTTGGAGGGGCCGGCAGACCAACCCCTCGCCGTTTACGAAGTCAAACAGGAAGGGGATGTAATTTTGGTCAAAAAATCGTAGCACGGGCATCCTGCCTGTGAGCCAATCATCGAGAGGAACGAACATGAACTATGCAGTTAAATTCCGCAAAATTCATCGCAAAATTGCGCCAATTTTATTTATTCCACTGCTGCTTTCTGCCCTGACGGGCGTGATTTACCGATTGGGAAAAAGCTGGTTTGGAATGCCCGGAGAAGTCAGCAAAATTGTGATGAGCATCCACCAGGGAACCTACTTGGGGAAAGACCTGCGGCCGTTCTATATTTTACTCGTCGGTTTGGGCTTGCTCGGTTTGATTGTCACCGGAATTACCATGAGCAGGCTGGGGAAAAAATCGTCGCCCCCCACGGCTCAAAAAATGAGCGATCGCACCCTGCACCGGATCTTGGCTCCCATCGTCTGTTTGCCCCTATTTCTGAGTGCAATTAGTGGCATCGCTTATCGCATCGGGCGCACCTGGTTCGGGATGTCGTCGGATTTCGGAGAACTGATGATGGTCATCCACCAGGGAGAGTATTTGGGCGATTTCTTGAAACCAATTTACGTCCTGCTCGTCGGTGTCGGCCTGTTATTTATGTTGGCGACCGGAATTCGGATGACGGGCATTTTCCGCAAACATCGAACTCCACAGGTGTAACAATGAACGGATTGAGAATCAGAATTATGATTCCGAACAATTAGTATTTCATCGCGATCGGATTTTGTGAGATGGGGTTGCCGGCGGGGCGACCCCTATTTTTTGGGAGGTGATTTGAATTGGCAAATGTATCTCATTGACTTTAAAATTGCTGAGTCCGGTGCGTTCCCCCCCCGTTACTGACGGACTTCACGGCTTGGGAATTGCGGGGGAACACACCCTACAAAACTCTGGCTCCCCCCTTGTTAATGATCCAGCCGTTTCATTCTCGGTTAAAAATGGTCGGGGGCGACGATGAAAACGGTTGGGGGGAGCCAGGAACCCGTTTTTTTCCGGTTCAAAATACCTTTTGATTCCGAAAAATTTCCCTCTTCCCCCTCTGCTTCCTCTGCTTCCTCTGCTCCCTCTGCTATTTTTCGGGGGAGAATGAAACGGCCCTGCTTGTTAAGGGGGGCGGGGGGGGATCTGCGATTTTCGGTTAACGATAAATCTCCCGGTTCACCTCGTCAATTTTGGCGGTAAAATAGTCCTCCTTATATTTCAACTGTTCGGCGAGTTGCAGTCCGCTTTGAAAGGCTTGCAATGCCTGGGGATAGGCTTCCTGTTCCCGGTAGATTTCGCCGATGTTGTCGTAGGCGTTCATCATGCCATAGAAGTTGTAAGATTGCTGGTTGACGAGGACTTGGGCTTGGTAGAGTTCCAAGGCTGTTTGAATTTGGTTTTGGGCGCGGTACAGTTTCGCCAATTTCTCTAAAGCGAGACTGGCGTTGTCGAACTGTTGGATGGTCGTGGCGACTTGGTAGGCTTCTTGATAGGCTTGACCGGCTTGTTGGAATTTTCCCAGTTGTTCGTAGTGGGCCGCGATCGCCAATTTTTGCTCGGGGACGGGGATCAAATTCTGCTGGCTGATATAATATCCGATCAGCCGTTCTCTGGCCGCGATAGCCGGCAACAATTCCCCCATTTGTTCGTAAATAAATGCCAATTCCCGCAACGATTCAATTTGAGAGGGGGGGGCGGTTTCTGTTTCTCCCGGCGGCGGGGGCGGCGGGGGCGCCAGTTCCCCCGCATTTCGCAGGTTTTGAATTTGCAGTTGCAGTTCCAACAATTCTTCGTAGGCGACGGCGGCGTTGGGATAGTCCAGCCAGTTCAGATAAATTCGGGCAATTTCGCCGGCCCACCGTTCCCGCCGTAAAATCTCATCCCGTCCGTCCGCATTTTCCAGCAAAATCTGATAGGTTTCCACGGCTGGTTCTTTAGCCCGCACGGTTTGAAATGCCGTTCCCAGGGCTGCCAAAACGGTTTCGGATTGGCTTTGGGAGCGTTCTTGTTCTAAAATTTCTTGGAGTCGTTCAGTGATAAATTCTAGGTAGAGGCGCTGGCTATTATTCCAGGCGATCGCCCCCACCCGCTGCAGGGCCGTCATTTCTTCCAACACCCCGAAATAGCGACGCAGGCGCAGTTCCCGCGTCCACAGTTCAAAGGCCCCGATCGCATCCCCGGCGGCGAGGCGTTCGTTGGCTTCCACATTGAGGCGATCGAGTTCCGGTGCGAGGGTCTCTCGCTGTCCGGCGCCGAGGATGGTGCCCGGTGCGGGGGGGTTGGGCAACAGGGGGTCGGGTTCCCGATTCAGCAGGGGGTTGGGCGCGAAGGGATCGAGGACGCCGAGATCTTCCGGGGGGGCATCCCCGTCTTCCTGGGCGATGGCGATCGCGGAAAAACCCGAACCCACGACCGCCAGCAACAGGGCGATCGCCGTATTTTGAATCCGATTGAAAACCCGAACCATAGCTGTTTGATTGATGTCGAGACGGTCGATTTTTTCCATTTTTAGCACGTTCGCGATCGGGGAGGATCACGCAGCCCAACTTAATATCATATCACTTTTTTGGCAGTTTGGAATGGTCGCGAGCGGGCGACCGGGATTCATTTGAATAACGAAATCCCCCGGAATTTAAACCTATTATGCCGAAAAATTCCGCCTTAAATTTGAGTCAAAAAATTGACAAAAATCCGGGGTTCGCGAGAAAATGACCCCCAGGGTCGCCGTCGAAAGGGACAGGGAGCGGATTTCTGCGATCGCAAGTCGGGCGATCGCCCAATCCCGACAATGTGAAATCGAATTGTCGGTTCATTTGACCCACAACCAGGAGGAAATTTCATGTCAGATCGTCAAATTCAAGCGGACTTTTGGCTCAACGATTACATGACGCCGTGGGATATGTACGCCCACGGCATCACCCGCTATCTCACCTCCCAGAAGACCAATTATCAACAGATGGATATCGTCGAAACCGGCCTTTACGGTCGGGCGCTGGTTTTGGACGGAAAATGGCAGTCCTGCACGGGGGACGAATTTCTCTACCACGAACCCCTCGTCCATCCGCCCTTAATTTGCCACGGCAATCCCCGCAGCGTGCTGATCCTCGGTGGCGGGGAAGGGGCGACATTGCGGGAAGTTTTGCGCTGGAAAACCGTCGAAGAAGCCGTCATGGTCGATCTGGATGAAGCGGTGGTGGAAGCCTGCCGGAAACACCTGCCGGAGATGGCGGCCGGCGTCTTTGAAGATCCCCGAGTCACCGTCCACATCGACAACGCCATCAACTTCCTGGACACCACATCCCGACAGTGGGATATCATCATTTCCGACCTCTCCGAACCCGTCGAATACGGCCCTTCTTTTCCCCTGTTTACCCGCGAATATTTCCAAAAGATGGCGAAGCTTCTCCAACCCGACGGATGCCTCGTCGTCCAAGCCGGATCGACCTCCCCGGTGCGACTCGACTTTCACGCCAAGATCGCCAACACGATCGCCCAAATTTTTCCCAACATCCAATCTTACAGCAGCAGCGTTCCCAGCTTTGGAGAACCCTGGGGGTTCATATTAGCTTCCGCCGAACCCATCCCGTCCCGCCCCGACCCCAAGGAAGTCGATCGCTTGCTGGCCGAAAAGACGACCGGGGGATTTCGGATGTTGGACGGCAGCACCCTGCTGGGATTATTTCAGATTCCGATTTACCTGCGGGAGGCGATCGCGGCCGAAACCGGAATTTACACCCTCAGCGATCCCCCCAAAGAAGTCGGCCAGGGCATCCTCAAAGACTCCCCGACATCGAACCCCTGAGCCGGTTTTACCCAATCTTTACAATAGCTTCAAAGAAGTTTGTCAAAATCGAGTCCGACGGATGAGCCACAAAAATTGTGCCAAAATTATTGAAAGCCGCGGCGTTGCCACCGCAATTGGCGATCGCATCTCAACCCTTGGATTTGCATCGGGGAACCTCGGCCCCCTAGTATAGATCCAAATCTATCCTCTGACCCAAAGATTCTATCCGTCTCCTTATGAAAAGTGCATTTCTTGATCGCCTCCACAGCCCCGAGAGCCCCGTCATCGTCTTCGACGGCGCGATGGGCACCAACCTGCAAGTCCAGAACCTCACCGCCGAGGACTTCGGCGGCAAAGAATACGAGGGCTGCAACGAATACCTTGTCAAAACCAAACCCGAGGCCGTCGCCACCGTCCACCGGCAATTCCTCGAAGCCGGCGCCGACGTGATCGAAACCGACACCTTCGGTGGCACCGGCGTGGTTCTGGCCGAATATGATTTGGCGGACCAAGCCTACGACCTCAACAAAACCGCCGCCGAACTCGCCAAAAGCGTCGCCGCCGAATTCTCCACCCCCGAAAAACCCCGGTTCGTCGCCGGGTCGATGGGGCCCGGCACCAAACTTCCCACCCTCGGACACATCGACTTCGACACCCTCCAGCGGGCCTTCGCGGAACAGGCCGAAGGCCTCTATGACGGCGGTGTAGACCTATTTATCGTCGAAACCTGCCAGGACGTCCTGCAAATCAAAGCCGCCCTCAACGGCATCGAGGACGTCTTCAAAAAGAAAGGCGCGCGGCGCCCGATCATGGTGTCCGTCACCGTGGAAGCCTTCGGAACCATGCTGGTGGGCTCGGAAATCAGCGCCGCCCTCACCATCCTCGAACCCTACCCCATCGACATCCTCGGCCTCAACTGCGCCACGGGTCCGGACCTGATGAAAGAACACATCAGCTACCTGTCCGAACATTCCCCCTTCGTGGTGTCCTGCGTCCCCAACGCCGGACTGCCCGAAAACGTCGGCGGCCAGGCCCACTACAAACTCACGCCGCTGGAACTGAAAATGGCCCTGATGCACTTCATCGAAGACCTGGGGGTGCAAGTGATCGGCGGTTGCTGCGGCACCCGCCCCGACCACATCAAGGCGCTATCAGAAATCGCCGGGACTCTCAAACCCAAACAGCGCCAACCCCAAATCACCCCCTCGGCGGCGTCCATTTACAGTACCATGACCTACGAACAGGAAAACTCATTCCTGATCGTCGGGGAACGCCTCAACGCCAGCGGGTCGAAAAAATGCCGGGATCTGCTGAATGCGGAAGATTGGGACGGGTTGGTGGCCCTGGCGAAGGCTCAGGTCAAGGAAGGGGCACAAATTCTCGATGTCAACGTCGATTACGTCGGCCGGGACGGGGTGAAGGATATGCGCGAGTTGGTGTCCCGCCTGGTGACCAACGTGAATCTCCCCTTGATGCTGGACTCCACCGAATGGCAGAAAATGGAGGCCGGTTTGAAGGTGGCGGGGGGGAAATGTCTGCTCAACTCCACCAACTACGAAGACGGCGAACCGCGATTTTATCAGGTTTTGGAATTGGCAAAACGCTACGGCACCGGGGTGGTGGTGGGCACCATCGATGAAGACGGCATGGCCCGGACGGCGGACAAGAAATTTGAAATTGCCAAACGGGCTTATAATGATGCGATCGCCTATGGAATTCCGGCCACGGAGATCTTTTTCGACCCCCTCGCCCTCCCCATCTCCACCGGTATTGAGGAGGACCGGGAAAATGGCAAGGCCAGCGTCGAGGCCATCCGCCGCATCCGGGAGGAACTTCCGGGGTGTCACATTCTGCTGGGGGTGTCGAATATTTCTTTCGGCTTGAACCCGGCAGCGCGACAGGTGTTGAACTCGGTGTTTTTGCATGAATCGATGGCCGTGGGGTTGGATTCGGCGATCGTCAGCGCCAGCAAGATTTTGCCCCTGGCGAAAATTGACCCGGAACACCAGGAAGTCTGCCGCGATTTGATTTACGATCGCCGGCAGTTTGAAGGGGACGTCTGCGTTTACGACCCCCTGACGAAATTGACCACTTTATTTGAGGGGAAAACCACCAAGCGCGATCGCTCCGCCGACGCCAACCTCCCCGTCGAAGAACGCTTGAAGCGACATATTATCGACGGGGAACGCATCGGGTTGGAAGACGCCCTCGAAGAAGCCCTCAAACAGCATCCGCCCCTGGATATCATCAACGTTTTCCTCCTCGACGGCATGAAAGTGGTGGGGGAACTGTTCGGTTCCGGCCAGATGCAGCTTCCGTTCGTGTTGCAGTCCGCCCAAACCATGAAGGCGGCGGTGGCTTACTTGGAACCCCACATGGAAAAATCCGAGTCGGGGAATAACGCCAAGGGCACGTTTGTCATCGCCACGGTGAAGGGCGACGTGCATGATATCGGCAAAAACTTGGTGGATATCATCCTTTCCAATAACGGTTACAAGGTGGTCAATTTGGGCATCAAACAGCCCGTCGATAGCATCATCAACGCCTACCGGGAACACCAGGCCGACTGCATCGCCATGAGCGGTTTGCTGGTGAAGTCCACGGCGTTCATGAAGGATAATTTGGAGACGTTCAACCAGGAGGGAATTACCGTTCCCGTCATCCTCGGCGGCGCGGCACTGACCTCCAAATTCGTCTATGAGGACTGTCAGAACGCCTACAAAGGCCGGGTGATTTACGGCAAAGATGCCTTTTCCGACCTCACCTTCATGGATAAGTTGATGCCGGCCAAAACGGCGGGCAAGTGGGACGATTTGAAGGGCTTTTTGGACGAGTTTGCCGAAGGGGAACCCGACACCGGCAACGGCCACCGGGAACGGAAGGCGAAGAAGGAAAAAGCCCAACCCGCCGAACCGAAAGAAGTGGACACCCGGCGATCGGAGGCTGTGGATGTGGATATCGATCGCCCCACTCCACCTTTCTGGGGAACGAAGGTTCTCGAACCCGCCGACATTCCTCTGGATGAGGTGTTCTGGTATTTGGATTTGCAGGCTTTGATCGCCGGACAGTGGCAGTTCCGCAAGCCGCAGGGACAGCCTCGGGAAGAGTACGACGCCTTTTTGGAAGAGAAAGTTTATCCGATTTTGGCGGAGTGGAAAGGGCGGATTCTCGCCGAGAATTTGCTCCATCCTCGGGCGGTCTACGGCTATTTCCCCTGTCAGGCGGAGGGGAATACGCTGTTGATTTACGACCCGGAAAAAGTGCAGGCCGGAGAACATCCCACCGAACCCATCGAAACCTTTGAATTTCCCCGCCAGCGATCGGGACGGCGGCTGTGTATCGCCGACTTTTTCGCCCCCAAAGATAGCGGCAAATTCGACGTGTTCCCCATGCACGCGGTGACGGTGGGACAGGTCGCCACGGACTACGCCCAGAAGCTGTTCGCGGCGGACGACTACACCAACTATCTCTATTTCCACGGCATGGCGGTGCAGACAGCCGAGGCGATGGCGGAATGGCTGCACGCTCGCATCCGCCGGGAGTTGGGTTTCGGTGCCGAGGATGCCGACAACATCCGGGATATCTTGAGGCAGCGCTATCAGGGATCTCGGTATAGTTTCGGCTATCCGGCTTGTCCGAATATGCAGGATCAGTACAAGCAATTGGACCTGTTGAAGAGCGATCGCATCGAGTTGTACATGGATGAGAGCGAACAGCTTTATCCGGAACAGTCAACGACCGCGATCGTCACTTATCATCCCGTTGCTAAATACTTTAGCGCCTAACCGACAATCAATCCGATCTCCGTGAGGGGATCGGATTGTTTTTGTCCTGTTTTGAAGGTTTTTAAAGGTGCGATCGCGCAGACGATCCGGTGCTTCATCGCCCCTCCAATGAGTAAGGCAACTAAAACAGATGTATCGATTAAAATTGACTGACTCATGCTTCCCCCAATCCCTCCAGGTAGTCCTTGTTAACCGACAAGTCGGACGGTAAACCTTCTAAAGAGCCGATCAAGTCAGCGGTTGCAGCCAAAAATGAGTCTTCAGGTGGGTTCGCTTCTGGTTCTTCGTAGAGCGGCGATTCATCAATCACCAAAACAACCTTAAAGCGCCCCACGGGTACATTTTCACAATTCGCAAGCTGTACTTCTCCACTGGGACTAATGGTCGCGATCGTTTCAATCGTTTTCATGTTTGTCACTCCGGCTTTGATAATGACGACTGGGGTTCAAATCATCCGAATTCCTGCAACGACACTTTGGACAGACTCCCGACGCTCACCTGCGGTAGAGTGCGGGCCTTCTGTTCGTATTCTAGTTAAGATGTTCCGAAATTCCTCCCATCCGTTATAAATTGAGGATGACCATTCAGAAAATTAACCCGTGACCGTGCTCCAGTCTATTTTACAAATCTTTACGATCGCCCTCCTGTTCGCCTTGACGCTATTTGTGAATCCCAGTTGGGCCGACAATCTCCAACTCAGTCTCGCCGACGCCTACCAAATCATCAAAAGCCGGGAATTCGTCGATCTCACCCACAGCTTTGAACCGGGAATTCCCCACTGGAAAGGCTTTCCCGACCAAAAAGTTGAAACCGCCTACTGGTACGAACCGGGCATCGGAACCCGGGGTTCCGGCTTTTTCGCCCAATATTATTCCCTCATCGGCCAGTGGGGGACCCACGCCGACCCCCCGGCCCACTTTGTCCGGGGTTTGCGGACCCTCGACGAAATTTCCCCCAAAGAAATGATCCTGCCGTTGGTCGTCATCGACGTCCACGAAAAAGCCGCCCGCGACCCCGACTACACCATCCAAATGGCCGACGTGGAAGCCTGGGAAGCCGAACACGGCCCCATCCCGGCCGGCGCCTTCGTGGCGATGCGGACCGACTGGTCGAAACGCTGGCCCGACCCCGAGGCGATGGCGAATCGGGACGCGGCCGGAGTCGCCCACTATCCAGGTTGGAGTTTGGAGGTTTTACAGTATCTCTACGAAGACCGCCAAATCACCGCTTCCGGCCACGAACCCACCGACACCGACCCCGGCGTCGCCACCAGTCGGGACGACTACAGTTGCGAAGTCTACGTTTTGGGCCAAAACCACTACCAAATCGAATTGCTTGCCAACTTAGATCGAGTCCCGGAAGCCGGCGCCCTGGCCGTGGCGACATTTCCCAAACCCAAAGGCGGCTCCGGCTTCCCCGCCCGAGTTTTCGCCATTCTGCCGTGAGGGGAGCCATCAATCAACAATTGTTAATTGTTAATTGTTAATTGTTAATTGTTAATAACCCCAACGCGACTCCGGCTTCCCCGCCCGAGTTTTCGCCATTCTACCGTGAGGGGAGCCATCAATCAACCATTATTAATGGTTAATTATTAATGGTTAATTATTAATGGTTAATTATTCCTTCACCCGCACATCGATGACGCTGGTGTTGAAGTTGTAGGCTTTGCCCTCGAGTTCCACCGTGCCGCCGATCTTAATTTTGGAATTGCCCAAAACCGGGCCGTCGTCGGTGATCTGTCCCCTTCCTTCCAGGGTCAGCAGGACATTGTTACTGAAAGTCGTGTCAGCCGTCGGGTCGGGGAGTGCCTTTACACTGCCGTCCGGTTGGGTGACGGGAACCGTGCGGGGGAGAAATTCGACCGCCTTGATATCCACCTGGCCGTAGGGTTGATTGCGGATGATCAGGTTGGTTTTGTCTCCGACTTTAAATAAACTCTCCGGGTTACGTCCCCTCAACCCCAAGGCGATGACATCCACTTCCACGGGTTTGGTCGTGACTCCGACTTGGGCGACCGAACCGGACGTTCCGGGGAAAAAGAAAATCCCCACGATCGCCAGGGCGATCACCGCCGCGGCACCGAGATCGAGCAAACTCACTTTACCAAACAGGCGACCTTTAGAATCCAAAATAACCATAGAACGCGATCGAGCAGTTTTTCACTGATTGATAATGGTACAATCCCAGACCTCAAATCCGCCGGTTGAGGGGAATTTCGGAGGGATTTTGAATGGGGGCGGATATTGTCGAGCATACCATCCGGCCGATTCGATCGGGAATGGGCGATCGCCCATTTGTGGGGAGATCGCAGCTTGGGTTCAAAATAGGAATAGGGTTTTTCTTTTTGTCGGCGAGGTTGCGGACGGGTCGGCCGCTGCGATCCCTGCACCCGGCATTGCGGCGGGAAAGCCGAGACCCGCTCCCGGGCCGGAAACGGTGGGGGTCGGATGAATCCTCAGCGGAGCCAATCCGGGTGCGATCGCAGTTGTATCGCTCCTGTCTGGCGGAGAGTCGGAGTTCGCGAGAAAATTGAAGCGGACATCTGCTCACATTGCCAATTATCCTGGAGGTAGTAATGGGTCAAACCCCCCAGGTATGAAAGCCACTTTTATGTTAAAGCCGCGACCTCACCCCCAGCGCCGACTTCTCCAACCCGAACCCACCAGTTGCCCCTCCCATGTTTATTTCCTCCATCGGTCAAGCCATCAACCGCAACCCTCTGACGACGACACCGGACACCCCCGTGGAAGATGTCATCCTGCTGATGAGCAGCACCCGCTCGAGCTACGCGCTGATCGTCGAGAAGCGGGAAGCCGCCACAGGTGAGGGGGAAACAACGCTTCAGGACCCCCCGAAGGTGTTGGCGGGCATTTTTACAGCCCACGACATCATCCAACTCTGCTCGATCAACGATCGCCTTTCGGGATTCCCCATTTCCCGGATCATGATCCGCTCCGTGGTAGTCGCCAAAGAATCGGAACTCACCGACATTTTCGCGCTGTTCGCCTGTTTTGAACGCCACCAGATCCGCCACCTGCCCGTCATCAACGACGAAGGCGAACTCGTCGGGATCGTCCGCCCCCAATATTTTTTACCCGGCCATCCCAACCCGTCCCGGACGACACCGATGCCCGAGCGCCTCAACTCCCGCAACGGGGCTCTCGCCGCGGGCGGCCCAACCCTGATTCCCGAGCGCCTGATTCAACTCAACCCGATCGCCCCCCTGCCCGCCTCCCGGATGATCCACGCTCCCTCGCGGTCGTCCATCTACCACCTGACGCAGTTAATGTGCAAATACCGGGCCTCCTGCGTGGTGCTAACGGAAACCCTGTCGCCCCCGTGCAAAACCGCCGACAAACCGGCGAGTCGGCTGGTGGGGACGATCACGAGCCAGGATATCATCCAACTCCTCGCCCTCGGCCTCGACTTCGAGAAAACCGCCGCCGAGTCCGTCCGGAACGCGCCCCCCGTCCTGGTGCGATCGCGGGCCACCCTGGGGGTGGCGGTGCAGTTGATGAACCGGTACTACAACCAACTGCCCCTGATCGTCCTGGACGAAGCCGCACCCCGCGATCGCCCCCACCCCATGCGCGTCCTCACCCCCGACACGATCCTGCTCCTGGCGTTGCGGCCCCAATCCATGCACGCCACCCTGCTGAGTTGCCAAGATCGGGGCGACGCGGCCGCCGCCCCCGCCGGGACGCCGACAGCCGCCCCCGAACCCCCCACCCCGGAAACCGACGAACTCCGGGAGCGCACCGAGGCGATGGCCCGACTCTACGAGGCCACCATCGGATCGGACGCCGACTTTGAAACCCGCGTCGCCCGACTGCTATTGATGGGGTGCGATCGCTTCAACTTGGAAATCGGCCTGGTCGGGCGCGTCTGGGCCGGACGCTACGAAGTCATCGCCGCCCGCGTCCCCGACGACTTCGCCTTCGGCTTCGCCCCGGGCGACACCCTCGCCCTCGACCAGACCTTCGAGGGGGAAGCCGCCCGCTCCCCGGAAGTGGTGGACATTCCCTCGGTCGCAGACTCCCGCTGGAAAAACCACCCCGCCCGCACCGTCCGCCACTTTGAAGCCTACCTCGGCGCCCAAATCGCCGTCGGGGGGCGGGACTACGGCACCGTCAGCTTCCAGAGCCACCGGCCGCGATCGCCCTTCCGCCCCGTCGAGCGGGAAATCGTCAAACTCATGGCCACCTACATCGGCGGCGAAATCGCCCGGGAACAGGCCCGGGAAGCCCTGGAACGGCAAAATCAACACCTGCTGCTGCTCAAACAGATCACCCACAGAGTCCGCTCCAAACTCGAAACCCAGGAAGTCTTCCAGACCACCGCCACCCAAATCGGCCGGGTGTTCGGCGTCAACCGCTGCTCCATCTACACCTACATCCCCGAACCCTACCCCCACCTCGCCTGCGTCGCCGAATACCTGGAGGCGGGCTACGAATCCACCCTGAAACTGGAAATCTCCGTCGCCTACAACCCCTACATCGAAGCCCTTTTAGCCGAAGATCGTGCGATCGCTTCCACCGACGTCTTCTCCGAACCCCTGCTCGAATCCTCCGTCCCCCTGTGCCGCAACATGGGACTCAAATCCATGCTGGCCGTCCGCACCTCCTACCAGGACGAACCCAACGGCATCATCATGCTCCACCAGTGCAAGCAGATGCGGGAATGGAACCGAGAAGAAATCGAATTCCTCGAAGACGTCGCCTCCCAAGTCGGCATCACCATCGCCCAGGCCAAACTCCTGGAGGCGGAAGTCAAAAGCCACCGCGCCCTCGAAGCCAAAAACCAGGCCTTGGAGGAGGCCAAACTCGCGGCCGAAATCGCCAGCCGCGCCAAGAGCGAATTTCTCGCCACCATGAGCCACGAAATCCGCACCCCCATGAACGCCGTCATCGGCATGACCGGCCTGCTGCTGGACATGGAGCTGAGCCCGGAACAGCGGGATTTCGTGGAAACCATCCGCACCAGCGGCGACGCCCTGCTGACCATCATCAACGATATTTTGGATTTCTCCAAGATCGAATCGGGCAAGCTGGAACTCGAACGCCACCCCTTCAAGCTGCGGACCTGCGTCGAAGAGTCCCTGGAACTCCTCTCCACCCGCGCCGCCGAAAAGAACCTGGAACTGGCCTACATCATCGACCCCGACACCCCGGAAACCGTCCTCGGAGACGTGACCCGCCTGCGGCAGGTGATCGTCAACCTCGCCAACAACGCCATCAAGTTCACCGCCGATGGAGAAGTGGTGGTCGCCGTCAAGGCCACCCCCATCCCCGGAGACGGGGGGACGGCCGACGCCGAAACCCCCACGGGAGAGGAAACCCACCCGACCGCCAGCCGACGCTACATCCTGCAATTTGAAGTCAGGGACACCGGCATCGGCATCCCCCCCGATCGCATGGACCGCCTGTTCAAAGCCTTTTCCCAGGTGGACGCCTCCACCACCCGCCAGTACGGCGGCACGGGCCTGGGGCTGGCCATCTCCCAGCGGTTGAGCGAACTGATGGGGGGACAAATGTGGGTGGTCAGTTGGGTGAATTTGCTCGACAAAACCCACGACATCGACGACGAGGACTCCCACTCCATCGTCTCGAGCATCTCGGGCTACCCCCCCAAAGACTTCGTGCGGCCGGCCTTCGGGCGCACCGGCTCGACCTTTTACTTCACCATCCAAACCGCCGCCGTCGTCACCCCCGAGTTGGACGAGTTCGGCGACGATTTCCTCAGCGGAAAGCGGGTCCTCATCGTCGAGCATCACGAAATCAACCAGACGGTCCTCGCCCGCCAGGTGAAATCCTGGGGGATGGTCCCCACCTGCGTCAAAACGGCCGGCGACGCCCTGAATATACTCCAGGGCAATCCGGAACTGGATTTGATCCTAGTGGGCATCAATTTGCCCGACATGGAGGAGAGCGAACTCGCCTATCGGATTCGCAAGTTGGAGCGGGAGATGCTCAAAACGGAGCGCCGCCAGAAACCTTTCAATGTGGTGATGTTTAACTACGCCAGCAATACGGAGGTGGTGCGACGGTTGGAGCGCAAGCGCGTCGAGGTGGCGGGATTCGTGAACAAGCCCCTGAAGCAGTCCCAGTTTTACAATACCCTGATGCAGATTTTCGCCGACAACGACATCATCAACGAGCGCTACAAGATGAAAATGGCGGACGGCGCCTGGGTGAAGGACGGCCCGCCGTCGAGTTTGCGGATTTTGTTGGCTGAGGATAATGTCACCAACCAAAAGGTGGCGCTCAAGGTGTTGCAGCGCTTGGGATACCGGGCGGACGTGGCCGGCAACGGGTTGGAGGTGTTGGATGCCCTGAACCGACAGAATTATGATGTGGTGTTGATGGACGTGCAGATGCCGGAGATGGACGGGTTGGAAACCTCCCGACACATCTGCGCGGCCTTCGGCGACGGGACGGACGTCCGCCCCCGCAAGCCCTGGATCATCGCCATGACGGCGAACGCGATGCAGGGCGATCGCGAAATGTGCTTGAATGCCGGGATGGACGACTACCTCACCAAACCCATCCACCGGGAGGCCCTCGCCCAAGCTCTGGCGAGGTGTCAGCCCCTGTGCGAGGCGGTTTCTGAGGGTGCGGCACCAGTCGAAAATGGATTCTGTCCGGCGTCGGCGACGGTGGCTTCCCGGACGGAAGCCGTGGGGGGTGAAAATGGACGGGGGGTGGCCGTCGTCGTCGGCGAGACGAACGGACATCAAGTTTTGGATACTGATACCGACGAGGAGGAATTGATGAGCGGCAGCCCTTTGGATTACCAAGTTTTGGGCAATTTGAGGGAATATGACGATGAGGACGATCCGTTTGTGGATTTGTTGATCGCCACTTATTTGCAGGAGGCACCCCAGCATATTGATGGCATCCGAAATGCGATCGCCGCCCGGGATGCCAAGGGGTTGAAGGAGTCGGCCCACACCCTCAAGTCCAGCAGCGCCCAGTTGGGGGCGCTCCGGTTTTCGGAACTGTGCAAGGAACTCGAATATATGGGCCGCGCCGGCATGGAAAATGAGGATGAAATCGCAGCCTGTTTTGTCGCCGGAACGGCCGCGGAGCGGTTCGCCGCGGCGGAGGCGGAATGGGCGCGGGTGGAAGAGTCTCTCAAGGCGGAGATTAATGAGATCAAATCCGGATAATTCACCGCCATTGTCAGGGGTTGGGAATTGTGGATTTTATGGCAACTGACAGAATGGTTAGGACTTTGCTATTGTAGAAAGGGAATGGGGAATGGGTTTTTCCCACACCCTCAACCCCACTCCCGACTCCCGACTCCCGACTCAGAAGCGCCCATCGCTATACCCGTCAAATTGGGCAGATTTTTGGCGATTCTATCCGCCCAAAATTCGTGGTCTTCCCGGGTGAGGACGATCCGTTTAAAATAGTCGTCCGCGACGGTCAAAACGAGAAAATCCCGCGATCGCGTCGCGTACCAAAATTCTCGCCCCCTTTCGGTATAATACGTTCCGGCGGCGATCGCGCCCGGGACAAATGTGCCGGGGGCGCGGATGACCCGATACCAGTCGATCGCGGGTTTTTCGGTGGAAACGCTCCGGATGCGATCGAGGCGGATTTCGATCGCCGAACCCCAATAAAATGCCAGCAGGTGTTCGACACCTTCGAGTTCGATTCTCAGACGGTTGTCGGTGATTTGAAGTTGCATCGATCGCCCCCAATTTTTCCAAGTTTAACCGTTCAATTATACGCAATGGTGATGCGGCAATCCGGTCGTTTATTCCCGAAAACAAAACCGACCCAAATCTGGAAAAATATGGCGACTATCGCCCGTATTTTTACCGTTTCGGAAAGGCAGAAAAACCTGGAAAGCCCGATGCTTGCGATCTCGAGTCATGAGCGAGGCAAGTGGTTGCGGTAAAATGAGGTAAACAAGGGGCTCCATCCCCTTGTTAAAACCCCGATCGAAAAGCAGTTTGAGTTCCCCATTCCCCATTCCCAACTCCCGACTCCCGACTCCCGACTCCCCACTTCTGCGATCGCATCATGACATTTTCGGCCCGGGATGGCGCTTAAAAAGACTTAACGTACACACCCCTGACTAATAATCTGTATCGCCATATACTGAAAATAGAGGGTTCGGTAGTGCGATCGCCGCGATCGCCCGAAATGCTTTCCACTCCCTAACTTACAGAACCCTACCGCACCCGAATTTGGGTGTTGCGCCTCGGTGCGGGGCCAACGCTGACACCCACAGCTTGACAAACTTTGGCTGTTTCATTCACCCGAATTGCCCATCCATTCAAGGCTGTATGACCCCCAGGCAAACACTCACAAGGATAGAATCATGCTGTACGATGCGATCGTTATCGGCGGTGGCGTGACCGGATGTGCCATCGTCCGAGAACTGATACGATATTCCCTCCGAGTCGCCCTCCTCGAATCGGAAGTCGAGGTCGGTTTCGGAACCTCCAAAGCCAATAGCGGCATCATCCACGGCGGACACCACAGTTCCCCCGACACCCTCAAAGGCAAGCTGGAATGGGAGGGAAACCAGATGTGGGACCCCCTCTGCGACGAACTCGGATTCGGTTTCAAACGCATCGGGGAGCTCACCGTCGCCCTCGAAGACGACCAACTTCCCACCTTAGAAAAACTGCAAAAACAGGGGCAAGAAAAAGGCGTTACCGGCTTGGAAATGTGGGATTCTGACCGCATTAAAACCGAAGAACCCCACATTTCCTCCGAAGCGATCGCCGCCCTGCACGCCCCCACCACCGGAGTCGTCAACCCCTACGAAGCCTGCTTTTCTTTAATTGAAAATGCCGTTTTGAACGGCTTGGATTTATTTACAAACTGCCCCGTCACGGGACTGCGAGAAACCGCCGATAGTACCTGGGCGATCGACACCCCCAGGGGCGAATTCAACACTTGTTTCGTCATCAACGCCGCCGGACTCTACGCCGACGCGATCGCGGAATTTGCCGGAGTCCGAAACTTTACCATCAAACCCAGAAAAGGCGAAGAATACCTCCTCGACAAACGCTTGGTGGGACTGGTGAAGCGGGTGATTTTCCCCTGTCCGACGCCCGTTTCTAAAGGTATCTTGGTCATCCCCACCTACGACGGGACATTGATGGTCGGCCCCACCGCCGAAATGGTGGACGACAAAACCGATCTGACCACCACCCAGGAAGGCGGCCAAAAAGTATTTTCCTCCGTCACCCGCACCGTCCCCGGCATCAGTCCGAGGGATTGTATCGCCGAATTTGCCGGACTGCGGGCCGTGGCGGAAGGGGAAGATTTTATCATCGGAACCACCGGCAAAAAAGGATTTATCAACGTCGCCGGCATCCAATCTCCCGGACTCACCGCCGCCCCCGCGATCGCCACAATGGTCGCCGATATTTTGCGGGAAGAAGGTCTATCTCTCGACCCCAAAGATAACTTCATTCCTTCCGTTCCCAAACCCGTCCATTTCGCCTCCCTCTCCACCGAAGAACAAATTAAACTGGTCGAAAAAAATCCCAGTTACGGCCGCATCATCTGCCGCTGCGAATTGATTACCGAAGGGGAAATCATCGACGCCATCCGCCGCGGTGCCCGCACGTTGGACGGCATTAAATTCCGCACCCGGGCCGGCATGGGCCGCTGTCAGGGCGGCTTTTGTACCGGACGCTGCATGGAATTGATCTCGCAAGAATGCAATCTGTCCATGACGGAAGTCACCAAACGCGGCGGCGAAACGTGGGTGATCCGCGAACCGGTTCATTAGGGTGTGGGGTGTAGGGTGTAGGGTGTAGGCAAAAAGATCAAAAAAACGCCGTAGGGGCAACCTTATAGGGTTGCCACCTCATTCCCGAAACCCGATTCTCCCTTCCCAATTCCATTTGATATTTTTGTCGAAATTTGTAATGAGAACACATCATGATTACCGAAACTGTTACCCACTTAAAACGGGACTATGACGTGGTGGTGGTCGGCGGCGGGCCAGCCGGGATGGCGGCGGCATTAGGGGCGAAAGAATCCGGCGCCGAAAAGGTTTTGATCGTCGATCGCGAAAAGGAGGCGGGCGGCATTTTG
This sequence comes from Lyngbya sp. CCY1209, assembly GCF_055795065.1. Classification (NCBI taxonomy): domain Bacteria; kingdom Bacillati; phylum Cyanobacteriota; class Cyanophyceae; order Oscillatoriales; family Microcoleaceae; genus Lyngbya; species Lyngbya sp. CCY1209. The sequence goes on along the minus strand of NZ_JAYFER010000517.1, from coordinate 44,804 downwards.
CTGCAATGTATCCACCCCGGTTTCGGCCTCCAACACTTCAAAGAAGAGCTCACCGGACCGGAATACGCCCAGCGATTTTTGGAAAAGACGATTTCGGAAGATATCGACATCGCGGCGGATACCTACGTTTTGGATATCGATCGCGATCGCCGGGTGAAATTGATGTCCGGAACCCGCGGCGTACAGGTCGTTTCCGCCAAGGCAACCGTCTTGGCGATGGGTGCGAGGGAACGGACTCGGGGGGCGATTCGCACGCCGGGAACCCGCTGTTCCGGAGTGTTGACGGCGGGGCTCGCCCAACGATTCGTAAATATGCTGGGATTTCTACCCGGAAATCGGGCGGTGATTCTCGGTTCCGGCGATATCGGTTTGATCATGGCCAGACGGCTGACTCTCGAAGGCGTGGAAGTGGCGGGGGTGTTTGAAATTATGCCCCACGCCAACGGGTTGAACCGGAATATCGTCCAGTGTTTGCAGGACTTTGATATTCCCCTTTACCTGTCCACGACGGTGGCGGAAATTCACGGACGCGATCGCATCGAGGGTGTCACCGTCGCCCCGGTGGACGGCTTCAAACCCATTCCCGAAAAAGGCTGGTATATCCCCTGCGATACCCTGCTTTTGTCCATCGGTTTGATACCGGAAAATGAGTTGTCCCGACAGTTGCGGTTGCGGATCGATCCCATCACCAACGGGCCCGTCGTCAGCAGCACGATGGAGACGTCGATGGACGGGGTTTTCGCCTGCGGAAATGTGGTCCACATCCACGATCTGGTGGATTTCGTCAGCCAGGAAGCGTTACTCGCAGGACGGAATGCGGGACTGTACGCCACCCAAAACCGGCCGCCGGCGGACAATATCCGTTTGATTCCCGGGGAAAATGTCGCCTACTGCGTGCCGCAAACGATTTCGAGCGATCGCGACCACACCGTTTATATGCGGGTTCGCAAACCCCTCAAACAGAGCGTTTTGAAATTGGGGGATGTCTACGAGAAAAAACTGCGGTACGTCTTCCCGGCGGAGATGGTGAACCTGAAAGTCAAACCGCGATTTTTGCAGAATTTCCACGGGGATGCGTTGAAGGTTGACGTTTTGCCCGTCGAGTAGTAGACCGTTTCGGCTCAAATGAGGCAAAATTCCAAACGGAGCATCGGGCATCTTGCCTGTGGATTCAGATCCAGTCCAGTCGGGTGGGTTAGGCAGCTTAAACCTAGGCTGTGAGAGCCATCTAGAAATCCGCCGTCACCCACCGTTTAAGATGAAACAGTCCAGTCGTGCGATCGCCAATTTTATGGAGGAAAAAAAATGAGTTCAGCGACTCAGAACGAAGATAAAATTTACCATTATTTGTGCATCGGCTGTCCGATGGGCTGTCGCCTGGAAGTCGAGGAGGAAGACGGGCACATTGTGGAAGTTCGCGGCTTCACCTGCAAGCGGGGCGAAGAATACGCCAAACAGGAACACGTCGAACCCCGCCGCATGGTGACGACGACGGTTCGCGTGCAGAACGGACGCTGGGCTAAATTGCCCGTTAAAACGACGGAAGCCATCCCCAAAGAACGGATGATGGAATTGTGCGAACGGCTGCGAAAAGTGAAGGTGACGGCGCCAATTCACATGGGAGATACCATCCTTTCCAACGCCCTGGATACGGGTATCGACGTGGTGGCATCCCGCGATATGCCCGTCGCCTGAGAGTTCGATAAAATTTGTAGGGGTAATTCGCGAATTACCCCTACTTATAGCGGTTGTCTATGCACCACGATACGCTCCGATCCGCCATTATCCCCCTTGATCTCCCCCCTTACAAAGGGGGGGTAGGGGGGGATGGGGACTTTAAGTCAGTCCTCGTACCTCACTGATTTGAAAATGGCTGTATCCGGGCTGATTGCTGATACCTGAAAGCTGACCGCTATCTTACCGAATTTCGCGCAAGTAAATGTAAGTGATGTCGCCCGGTTCTTCGGCGGGGGAAATGTCGGTGACTTCGTAGCGGGTTCCCCGGGGCGCCAAGACTTCGTGTTCGACGTACATGGCCGCAAATTCTTCGATCGCAACTCCCGAGTTGTTGTCCCGCACTTCCAAAACGACGGGATATCGGGAGACGGAATAGCTTTCGGCGACTAGCAAATCGCTGGTAAAGCTGCTCATCGCGTCCAAAGTTAAAATGCGATCGCGCTTTAAATTCTCGATAAATTCCCGAAATTTTTCTTCTTTAAAAAATCGGAGTCCGCGATAGATTTTGCCTTGGAAGTAGGGCATCCGGCGGATCAGTTGATTGATGAGGAGGATTTTGGAATTGGTTTGTCCGTGGCTTTCGAGGTGGCGAATGGAATTGTATTCGGAACGGGTAAATCCTGAAATGGCGTTTAAGGCTTGTTCGACATCTCCATCGCTCATTCCCGTCAAATCGTGGACGTGCCGGACTAAGCTGGGATCGAGTTCGAGTTCAACTTCGACTTCATTCATGGTTGGGAGCCTGACGTTTGTTTAAATTATCGATTGATTTCAACCCTAAAATCTTCGTACCGTCGGGTTTTTAGATGTCACCCGGTCGGGCGAACCCGACCTTTTGTAGTCTCTACTACAAAGCTAACGACTGGTGGTCTGGTTTCCAAAGGGTATTTTTACGGAATTTTATTTATTTTTTGGGAAAGCAATAAAAAATGTCCCGGGGAAAATACGGAGAGATCCGCCCCGATCTCAAGATTCATAGCGGTTGTGGCGAAAAGATTGCCGGCCGGATAGGGGGGATCGGCCGCGATCGCCGACGGGGCGGAGGTCGAAACGGCTGAGTGCCTTTAACCGCAAGCATTTGGGGCGATCAGGGTGCGATCGCCACCGGAGGACAATGGAAAAAATTGCTCACAGACATTCAAGTTTCGTAACATTTGACGCGAGTTTTATGAAGTTTTAAATCCCAATGCACGAACGTTACAATTTGTATGAAAACGAGGTAGAAGCGCCACTTTTCTGCCAGAATAGACTTGAGGCAGGCCCGATTTGATTCTAAAGCAGAATCGGACCAACGGTTTTGGAGATCCAGTAATGGCTAAAATCTTAATCGTTGATGATTCCAGTCTCTCCCGTAAGATTATGCGTAGCATCCTAGAAACGGAAGGACACGAAGTCTTGGAAGCCAACGGGGGACTCGCAGCCCTGGAACGTTACTTTATCGACCACCCCGACCTGGTTTTGATCGACCTAGCCATGCCGGATATGCAAGGAACCGAAGTGTTGACAAAACTGCGGGAAATGGACGAAAAGGCACGGGTAATTATTGCCAGTGCCGATGCTCAAGACCTGACTCAAAGGGCCGTCAAAGCCGCCGGAGCCCTGGGTTACATCACCAAACCCTTCGCCCCTGAAGCGGTTCTGGAACAGGTCAATCAGGTCCTCGTCACCGGACCACAGCTCTGAGGAGGTATTGCGATGATCCTGACTGAAAAGCAAAATGACGCATTGACTGAATTGATCAACATCGGTTTTGCCCGGACTGCCACTTCTCTTTCTCAGTTGACCGGTCATCGCGTTCTGCTTGACGTCCCCGAAGTTTCCATCCACCCCATCCGGGAACTGGGTTCCAAACTGGCCAGTTTCGTGAGCGGTGAAATTGCCACCGTCCAGCAGATTTTTACCGGTCCGGTGTCCGGCAACGCCTTGCTGTTGTTGAACTACGAAGGTGCGATGATGTTGTCCCAGTTGGTGGCGCCCGAGGGGAGTCCGGCCAGCGATCGCATCGACGTCCCCACCGGAGAAGTGCTCACCGAAATCGGCAACATCCTCCTCAACTCCTGTCTGAGTGTCTTTGGCAACCTCCTGCAAATCCAAATTTCCTTTTCCGTCCCCCGCCTCTACCTCGAAGCCCTCGACGGACTGATTCATTCTTTAATGATCGGAAAAGAAGAAGTGCGCTATGCGATGGTGATGTACACCTCATTCAAAATGCGCGAAAATTCGATCAGCGGGTATCTCGTCATGGTTTTAGGAGTGGTTTCCTTAGAGAAATTATTGGAACTGATCGATGACTGGGCCGATCTGGCGACTCAACCTTCAAGTTACAGTTAAAGCCCGATGTGATTGACTAATTCTGGGATGTTTATTGCCGACGATCATGAACGACCACAACATCAACCGCTCCCACACTCGAGCCCTTCTCAAATGGCTGAATGATTTTGCGGAGCAAGGAATTTTTACGACGGATATCGACCTGAATCTTCTCAGTTGGAATCATTGGTTGGAACTCCAGAGCGGACATCGGGCGAAAGATTTGGTCGGACATCAGTTGTTCGCCGTCTATCCCGACCTGAAACGGCGGGGACTCGACCGGATTTACCAACAGGCGCTGCAAGGTCAAGTCGTCTTTTTATCCCAACGCCTGCACTCTCATTTGATCGAACTGCCGCCGAGTATCAGCAGCCCGTCTTTGTCGCAGATGCAGCAGAGCGTCAGGGTCGCGCCGCTGATCGAAAAGGGGGAAATTTTCGGAACCATCACGGTGATCGAAGATGTGACCGAACGGGTTTTGCGGGAAATGGAACTGCAACAAAAAATCAGAAAATTGGAGCAAACGGAGACGAGATTGAGTTTGACGCAAGCCCAACTCGAACATCTTTTGGCATCGAGTCCGGCGATCATTTACACCTGCCATCCCCGGGGAAATTATCCCCATAAATTTGTCAGCGACAACCTCACGACCCAACTGGGATATCAGGCGGCGGAGTGGGTGGAGCACCCCGACCTGTGGCGCGATCGCATCCACCCCGACGACTTGCAAAAAACCTGGAATCGGCGATCGCAGATCCGGCAATTTAAGCACCTCATTTTAGAATACCGCTTTCAACATAAAAACGGCACCTATCGCTGGCTGCGAGATGAGATGAAACTCGCCTGCGATGCCGAGGGAAAACCGGAAGAAATCGTCGGCGTCCTGTTGGATATCACCGACAAGAAAAAACTGGAAACGCAACTGCTGCGGGCCCAACGTCTGGAAAGTATCGGCACCCTCGCCAGCGGCATCGCCCACGACCTCAACAACATCCTCACCCCCATCCTCGCCTCGGTGCAGATGTTCCAATTGGGTGTCTCCCAAGAGAAGCAAAATAAAATGTTGAAATTGATCGAAATGAATACCAAGCGGGGGGCGAATTTGATCAAGCAAGTCCTCTCCTTCGCCCGGGGTTTTGAAGGGAAATTGGAGATTTTTCAGGTCAAACATTTAATTAGTGAAGTGGCGGAAGTGGCCCGGGAAACCTTTCCCAAATCCATCGAAATTAGCAGTCGGGTTCCCAAGGACCTGTGGACGATTCAGGGCGACCCGACCCAACTGCACCAAATTTTGATGAATCTGTGCGTGAATGCCCGGGATGCGATGCCGGAGGGCGGTGAGCTAGTTCTCTCGGCCGAAAACGTCGAATTGGACGAACGGGAAGCGGGTTTCAATCTGGACGCCAGGGAAGGGTGTTATGTCGCGATCGCGGTCGCCGACACGGGGACGGGTATCGAACCGGAGGTCGCCGACCGGATGTTCGAGCCCTTTTTCACCACCAAGGAATTCGCCAAGGGGAGCGGTTTGGGCCTCTCGACGGTGATGGGGATCGTCAAGGGACACAACGGTTTTATCGACGTGGACACCCAGCTCGGCCGGGGAACCCGTTTCCGGGTCTACCTCCCCGCCTCCAAAGATACCGAACCGATCGCGGACGAAGGTTTGGAATTGAGTGGGGGACGGGGCGAGTTAATTTTGGTGGTTGACGACGAAGAACCGATCCGGGAAATCACCCAAACCACTCTCGAAAATTTCGGCTACCGGGTCGCGGTGGCGGGTAACGGTCTGGAGGCGGTCGAGCTGTACGAGAAATCGCCCGATCCCATCGACTGCGTGCTGTTGGACATGATGATGCCCGTCATGGGGGGCAAGGATGCGATCGTCGCCCTCCAGTCCCTCAATCCCAGAGTGCGGATTGTCGCGGTGAGCGGCTACTGTTCCGCCTCCGTCGCGGCGGAGGTGGCGGAGTTGGGGGTGACGACGTTTCTGGCGAAACCCTACACCACGCCGCAGTTATTGCAGGTACTCCGGGAGTTCCTGAATCGGCGGGCGAATTTCCCCTCGATGGGATATCCCTCCGAGATCTCAATCTAGGAAGGATGGTCAACATTTGGCCCTCGGAGTCGAGTCCCGATCAAGCGTTTCCCAAGCTGGGGAACTCCACCGGAGCGGATGTCCCCGGTTGGAAGCTGGGCAAATCCAGACCGCTGGGACGGCGGCTCTTTTGGGCCAGACGGTAACTGACGCTCTGGAGTTCGGCGTGCAGTTGGCGGTTTTCCCGCTGCAATTTTTCCACCTTTTCCATCACTTCTTCGAGGCGTTCGGAGAATTTCTGGCGGTAGACGCCGGGGAGTTCCTGAACCACCTGTTCGAGCATCCGGGAGCGATCGGTCAGTTCTTGGACGGACTGTCGGAGTTGGTACACCTCAGAATCGCGATCGGCGATCTGCTCTTGATAAAACTTAACCTGTTCTTCGACCTGCTGCAATTGGTCGCGCAGGGACTTCATCTGGGCCTGGTGGCGCTCCGTGAGTTCCGGGTCGGGCATCAATGAGGTGTTGCCCTTGACCAGACGGAACAACTCCTGGGAGAGTTGCTGCACCAGTTGATCGCGCATTTTCAACTCTTCGCTCAGGCGGGTGACTTCAGCTTGAAGCTCTTGTTGGCTTCCATGATTTGTCTGACTCACGATAACCGATCGCTCCTATAACCTCAAACATATGTTTTCAAAATACTCTCAACCCGGCGCGATCGGCAAGTGAGGGACCCTCGGAACGCGGTACGGGTTGAGAGGCTGCGATCGCCGGGGGACTAAACTCCCTGGGCTTCCGGTTCCGGTTCGGCTTGAACCGCGGCGACATCTTCTTTCAACGTCAGATAGCGAATCACGTCATCACTGATCCGCATCGCCCGTTCCATGACCGCGATCTGCTTGCTGTCGCCCCCTTCGTAGTTCATCTGGATGTAGATGCCCTCGCGGTGGTTGGCGATTTCGTAAGCCAGACGGCGCTTGCCGAGGTGTTGGACTTCCAAATTTTGGGCGCCGTGTTCCCGGAGGATATCCTGATATTTGCCGATCGCAGCTTCGACCTGCTCCTCATTCAAGTCGGGGCGCAGGATGTACATGGTTTCGTAGACGAACGATTTCATACAATGATTCTCCTTGTGGACCATTCAGGCTTCCGCACGGAAGCAAGGAACTATCCATTGTACACCAATTCGGTGGGGAAATTTTCAATCGTAGGGGCCCCTGGCTTGCGCCCTGATTGCAGATTCCCCGTTGAGGGCGGAGTGAGCAGCAAGGAGTACCCCTATTCTCTGTTCTCTGTTCTCTGTTCTCTCTATTACCTATTCCCTATTCCCTATTCCCTATTCCCTATTCCCTATTCCCTATTCCCTATTCCCCACTCCAACTACCGTTTCGGCTGCACCCAAACCTTGATCCCCTCGACCCGGAGCGATTGACCTCGGGTGCCGCAGTATTGGCCGTTGGCGCAGACGGGGACATCGCCTTTATTTTGGATGTGGGCGTTGTAGCAGATATCGTAATTGGCGGCTTGGGGGCCGGCGAGTTCGATGCCAAATCCCTCGATCTGGCGATTTTTGCCCGGTTCCCCGACCCGCTGGCCGCCGGAGACTTTGGGGGTATCTCCCACTCCGGAAATGTAGGCCATGTACCGCACCTCCAAGCCGGGTACGGGGGGATCGATCGCGATTTGGAAGGCTTCCAGGCGCCGCCCCTGTCCCCGGGTTCCGGCATATTCCCGGGCGCCAAAGTCGCGATCGCCCAATCCATGCAGGTGGACTCTGACTCGCAACCCCACGGATGCCAGCCCGGTTGGGGCCGGATCTGTCGCCTTCCCGGCGATGGGGACATTGCCGAAGACGATATGTTTGCCGTCGATGGTGGGGGGTTTTTGGGGGATCTCCACGCTGGGGACGATGATCACGTCCGGGGGTGTGGCGGTGCTGCCCGGTTCTTCCAAAATGACGAGATCCGGGTTGACGGTTTTCCGTTCGACGGGGGGGGCTTCGGACTCGGGAGGGGCTGAGGGGGGGGCGATTTTACCCCGGGAAATGGCGACGGCCAAAGCTTTCCCGAAGGCCGTTTCGACGGTTTCGGCCAGGGTCGCCCACCGTTCGTCATCGAGGGTGTCCGCACTGTCGATCAGGGTGAGGAGGACGGCGAGGGGGTGGCGGTTGTCGGCCAACTCCCGGGCTTCCGGGGCGGGTGCGATCGCCAGTTTTTGTTTGAGTTGGCGGGCCTGTTCCCGGGCTTTTTGCAGGGGGGCGAAGTCCGGTTGGTCGCCGTGGGTGAGGCTGAGAACCCGGTCGAGAAGGGCGATCGCTTTTTCGGAGGCGGGGTCGCCGGGGGGACGACCGACGGTTTGGCATAACCGCTCCAGGGCGGCGACGGATGTGGCCTGCCCTGCGGTGGGCTCTCCCAGACTTTGCAATTTCTGTTGTACGCCGGCAAAATCGCGGTTGTATTTGACCAGGGCTTGCAGCATCGGTTCGCCGATGGGCGTCCCGAACGCTTCGAGGGCGACTGCGGCTTGGGATAACTCCTGTCCGAGTTGAGAATGGCGATCGGACAAACTCTTGAGCTGTTGTTGTAAGTTATCGTTCGTTGGTTCCATCGGCGTCCCCTCCATAAACTATCGACAATCGGCACTCGGATGCACCGCGACTCGTCACTCTCGATGAAAATGACATCCCGTTGCGGTCGGGATCGGCTCACTTGCCGATTATAGATGCTCGGGGGGCGACCGGAAGACAAAAAAATCGTCGCGTCCGGGGGGCGATCGATATTGTCGCGACGGGATGTCACAATAAAAGATGATGTCATCCGCAATCATCCTTTATGTATTTTACTTGGTTGGACAGTAATTCTTGGCTATTCGAGATAGGTGAAAAGCGAATCCTCGTCGATCCCTGGCTCGTCGGCTCTCTGGTATTCGGGAATTTGCCCTGGTTGTTCAAGGGAGAAAAACACGCCCCCCGCCCCATTCCCGATCGCATCGATATCATTTTACTCTCCCAGGGGTTGGAGGATCACGCCCACACCCCCACGTTGAAACAACTCGACAAAAACATTCCGGTCGTGGCGTCTCCCAACGCCGCCCAAGTCGCCCGAGATCTCGGCTATACCCAAGTCACCGCACTGGCTCACGGGGCGACATTTCAGTTGGGCGATCGCGTCGAAATTCGCGCCGTCCCCGGTTCCCCCATCGGCCCGATGTTGGTGGAAAATGGCTACGTTATCCGCGATCGTGATACCAATTATAGCCTCTACTACGAACCCCACGGCTACCACTCATCCGCCCTCGACGAGTTGGCGCCTATCGACGTAGTAATTACCCCCATTGTCGATTTAAAATTACCCCTGGTCGGCTCCATCATCCAAGGCACTAAATCCGCTTTGGAACTGGCGGAACGGGTGCGCCCCCAGGTGATGTTGCCGACGGCGGAAGCCGGGGATGTCACCTACGAAGGGTTGTTGATTTCCGCATTAAAAGCGGTGGGAAATGTCGAAGATTTTCGCTCTTCCCTCGCCCGAAAAAATCTCCCGACGCGGGTACTCAAACCCCAACCGGGCGAACGGTTTGAAGTGGAGTTGGAACGGCGGGAAACGTCGGTCGCATAAAATCGAGGTGCGGAATTTCGACACCGTAGGGGCGCAAGGTTTGCGCCCTCCGAAATCGTTTACAATTCTTCCGGATCGATGCCCCGCGATCGCAGCAATTCCGCCAATCGTTCGGCCCGCTGTCGTTCCTGCTGCAACTCCTGTTCGGCTTGTTCGGCCCGCCGTTGCTCTCGTTCGGCCCGCTGTTGTTCTCGTTCGGCCCGCTGTCGTTCAATTATAGCCCGTTCGTCTCCCGTCAATAACAAGTTTCCTTCACTGTCCCACCACCGCAACCAAGGCAACTCCAAATTGCCGTAGCGTCCCCGCCAAATTCCCAACTCGACACCCATTTGGGGAATCGGATAATGCTCTCGCTCGTTGGGGGAGATCAATTCATAGTGATTTTCAACTAAATGATACACCTCGACACTGGATTTCTGCACTTCATAGATGGCATAAAAAGCCGGACGGATGATCCGTTCGTACACCCAAAATTTCCCCGGTTTTTGGCGGGTTTTTGAGAGTTGAGCCAGGGGGGTGCGATCGCGCTCTTCCGAACCGTCCCCGGAAACAAATTCGATGGCAATTAACGGGGGAATAAATTCCTGCCAAAGGACGTAAGAACGCCTCACCTGTCCCTCCAGGGTGGGGGGGACCTCGGGAACATAAAACCAGTCGGGACATTCCGCCCCTTTTTCCGGGGGTTCCGTCATCCGCCAGTAGATGCCGCAATCTTGTCCGATCGCATATTGTCCGTCCGGATGGAGGCGATCAAGTGTCGGTTGAATGGAATCGGTGAGTAAAATACTCTGGGGGTGCTCCTGAAAGTTTTTCACGAACGTACCATCGGAGTCGGGGAGTTGGGTGTGATCCGGGAGTGAGGTAATTCCGAGTTCGGAAGATTTGGCGATGGTCATGGCAAATGGTTTCTCATCGCAAGATATGGGAAAAGTATAGCATTTGATTCAATCGGATTGTGGCAACTACTGATTGAATGTTATTTGGGCAACCCTATAAGGTTGCCCCCACAGATAATAAGAATGGTAGGGGCAAGCCTCTGCGCTTGCCCGGGAATTTCAAATGGTGGCAACCCGAGACGATTGCCATTACAGAGGATTTTGATTAATCCTGTGCGATCGCGCAGTGTCTCACCAGGTTGGGTACGGTATATTTCACTTGATTATTTTGGCGAATCTGTTTCACCAGCGATCGCCGTTGGAGCGATTCTAGAGCCTGTAATTCTTGGTCGGTTTCGCAGGTTGACGCGATCTCGATCAAAGTGACGGGTTGCGGTTTCTTTTTCAGGTAATTCAGGATTGCCCATTCCGAATCAGTCAGTTGCCGAAAGTGTCGGGCGATGCGATCGTCGTAGTCTCCCACAAACCAATCATATTTCAAAAACTCGGAAATTTGACCCCCGAACATTTCCCAGATTGTGGTGGAGACAATTTGTAGCGCCAGGGGATTGCCACCGTAGGCGGCAATTAAATCGGAATATCGCTCCGTTTCCCAAAGACCTTTATCTTGAAGTAAATATTTGGCATCCTCATGCAAACCGGAAAGTTTGAATGCGCGGACGGGTCGCTGAGAGCCGGAAAGTGTGGCGATCGCTTTTGGCACGACCGCACTGGTGAGAACGATACAACTTTGATGGGGTAATGTCGCCACTTGGTGCAGGAGTTCGCTGTACCCCCGACATTCTGAACGATAGGTTCCGGCAAAGGCGCATTCGGCAAACAGGCTGGCCCATCTGTCGAAGATCAGCAAACAACGCTGCCGTTGCAAGCAGTCGATCAATTCTCGCAGTCCTTCATTGAGACAGTCGGGATTGCCGTCTGGGGGGGAATTTTCCGGGACGGTGTGAGGCAGCGATCGCACTCTGAGCGCGATCGCTGCCTTTACAGACTCACAGCTTTGATGGAAGTTCGATGAGGTTGTTCCATCCGCTGATAGAAATGCAATCAGTTGTGAAAGAATATCAATTAAAGGTGGGGTGCAATCGAGACTCCGCCAAATGACGCGATCGAAGTCTCCCGCCACCTCCCGCAGCAGTTTGGAAGCCAAGATCGATCCAATTCTTCAGTGGGATGGCTCCTATAATGCCTACGATCAGTGGACGTTTGAACCTTTTTCTTACTATCCTGGAGATCCGAACTATGCCGGTGACGATTTCTTGGTAGACTGGAGTGAAGGAGCTTCCCACTTAGTTCAGGTCGATATGTGGGGTTCTCCCATGCTGGATTGGGCTGGCGATCCCATGTTTGCCGATTACACGCCTGATTTTCTTTTCTAACAGAGGTTTGACTAACTCACCTGGATTCTTTCTCAAGCAATCCAGGCTGAGGATAATTCTCGTCCGGCTTCATCTCTTGCGATCGCATCCTCCCAAAAACACAGGGGGTGCGATCGCTTTCGTTGAGAGTAGCGCGATCGGTTATAATTAACTTCAGATAACTTTCATATTCAACCCCAAGCGATGACAATTACACTGCAAGCAATTTATGAGCAAGGGACGTTACGACTCATGCAGCCGCTAGACTTGCCCGAAGGAACGCCAGTCCAAGTGATTATCACTGCCAATGACTTTATCCAGGAGGAAGACAGTGAAGAAACAGCCACCCAAGAATTATTGGCTATTCCCGGTTTTAGCGGTGCTTTAGAAGAAGCCGAGCGAGATATTGCCGAGGATAAATTGACAGACTGGCGAGACGTTCGCAAAGATGTATAAAGTTCTGTTGACACGGAAAGCCGAAAAGTTTTATTCATCAGCCAATCGTCCTCTGGCTCGCAAAATTGCCCGATGCTTAGAAGTTCTGGAACAAACACCCCGAAGTCATCCCAATATTAAATCGCTCAAAGGGAGTCTTTCCGGTCGGTATCGATATCGAATCGGTGATTATCGTGTTATTTATCAGATTGATGATGATAAAAATAAAGTCATTGTTAGTTTGATCGTTCATCGGGGTGAAGCTTATCAATAAATTTTCTGGAATCGGACGGGAGTACGATCGCAATTTGAAAAATCTTCTGGATCGATCCGCGATCGCATCCTCCCAAAAACACAGGGGGTGCGATCGCCTATAATTGACTTCCAACTCGAGTATTCACCCCAAAATGATGACAATTACACTGCAAGCGAGAGATCATAAGAATGGTAGGGGCAAGCCTCTGCGCTTGCCCGGAAATTTGAAATGGTGACAACCCTATAAGGTTGCCCCCACAGATAATACAGATAATAAGAGTTGTAGGGGCAAGCCTCTGCGCTTGCCCGGAAATTTCAAATTGACAAGCGATCCGCGATAGTTAACAATTATCAATTATCAATTCTCAATTTCCCCCATGCCCTCCCCCCAACCCCGCAAACGATTCGCCCAGCACTGGCTTCGCAGCCCCGCCGCCCTCGATCGCATTCTCAAAGCCGCCGATCTGTGCAAAGACGATCGCATCCTGGAAATCGGGCCGGGGACGGGCATTCTCAGCGATCGCCTGCTGGCCGAGGCCGGGGCGGTGGTGGCGGTGGAAATTGACCGGGATCTGTGCGGGCGGCTGGTGAAAAAATTCGGAAATCGCGAGAATTTCCTGCTGCTGCAAGGGGATATTTTGGATTTAGATCTCGATGCCAATTTGGCGAATTTTCCCCCATTTCAAAATCCCAATAAAGTCGTCGCCAATATCCCCTATAATATTACCGGGCCGATTTTGGAGCGACTGCTGGGAACGATCGCCGCACCGAACCCGGAGCCCTTCGAGGCGATCGTGCTGTTGGTCCAGAAGGAAGTGGGCGATCGCATCTGTGCCCGCCCCAGTTCCAAAGCCTTCGGGGGCCTGTCGGTGCGGGTGCAGTACCTCGCCGAATGCGAGTGGATCTGCCACGTCCCCGCCAAAGCCTTCTATCCGCCCCCCAAGGTCGATTCCGCCGTCGTCAGGCTGCGTCCGCGCCCCATCGCCACCCCCGCCCTCGACCCGCAATTTTTGGATCGGTTGGTGAAACAGGGGTTTTCCAGCCGCCGGAAAATGTTACGAAATAATTTAAAAAGTCGGGTCGATCGCGATCGCCTGACCCAATTCCTGGAACAATTAGAGATTAACCCCCAAGTTCGCGCCGAAGATCTCGGTGTGGAACAGTGGGTCAACCTGAGCAACCTGTTATTTTCCAGCCCACCGCCGCCCGACGGCGAAGACTCGGCGGAAGTCGGCGAGAAGCCCCAGGAAAACCAGGAGGAATCTGACATATAAAATGAGGGCGCAAGCCTTGCGCCCCTACAATCTGAAATTACCCAATGCGTTCTTACTCCCTGATTGCCCCGGCGAAAATTAATTTATACTTGGAAATTATCGGCGATCGCGCCGACGGTTTCCACGAGTTGGCGATGGTTTTGCAAAGTATCAGTTTGAGCGATCGCGTCACCATCAACCCCATCGGTATCGACGCGATAACCATTCGCTGCAACGATCCCACCATTCCGAGCGATCGCACCAACTTAGCCTACCGCGCCGCCGCCCTGATGGTGGACCAATTTCCCGACATGATGGCCCGCCACGGGGGCATCGAAATCGACATTCACAAACAAATTCCCGCCGCCGCCGGACTCGCCGGGGGGTCCACGGACGCCGCCGCCGTTTTTGTGGGGTTAGATTTGATGTGGGATCTCGGTTTGACTCAGGGAGAATTGCAAACCTTCGCCGCCCAAATTGGTTCGGACGTTCCCTTTTGCATTTCCGGGGGGACTGCTTTGGCAACGGGGCGGGGAGAGGTGCTTTCCCCGCTGATGAATTTAGATCATTTGTATGTGGTGTTGGCGAAATATAAAAACTTGGCAATTTCCACACCTTGGGCGTACAAAACCTACCGCCAGCAATTCGGTCACACCTACGTTTCCGCCCCCCAAGACCTGCAAAGTCGGCACGATCGCGTCCATTCCGGATCGATGGTTTCGGCGATCGTGAAGCGGGACGGGGCAAAAATCGGCCGGTTGTTGCACAATGATTTAGAGAAAGTCGCCCTCCCCGAATATCCCCAAATTCAAGCCCTACGAGATGCCTTTGCCGCCCAAAACGTGCTGGGAACGATGATGTCCGGTTCCGGGCCGACGGTGTTCGCCCTGGTGGCAAATCAAACCGAAGCCGATCGCGTTTTGGGGGCCGTTCGCGGTCAAATGGCAGACCCGGATCTGGCATTTTGGACGGCTCAATTTGTCCCCAACGGCATCCATTTGGCTTGATGTAAAATTGCAGAATATCGGAAATTAAATTATGTCTGAAAAACCATCCAAATCCAATCCCGAAACGGTCGATAATTCCGCCCCCGATCTGGCGTCCGCCAACCCGCTGCGGGCGATAATTGGGGGGTTAATTTCCGGCGGATTTGCGATCGCCCTCTATTCCCTCACCGCCTCCATCGCGACCACTTTCGCCAACAAACCCATCACCTCCGACAACCAAACCGCCATTTCAATTTCCGCCGCCGTCCGCACCCTGGTGGTGGGGGGTTGCGCGTTGGGGACGGGAATATTTGCGATCGCTTCCTTGGGTTTGTTGGCGTTGAGCGTTCAAATTCTATTCGTCCGTCTGAGACAAAAAGAGTCTTAAAAAGACCTGTCGATGATGTGGGGAAACCGGGTTTCTAGAAGCCTCTCAATTTCTCACCCAAACTTCCCATAGAAACCCGGTTTCTTTGTCAAACTCTTCAAACCGTAACCGCCGCGATGCCGCCACCGACCAACCAAACAATACTGAGCAGTGCCAAATAAAAGATAATTTTCTCGACAATTCCAGTTTTTTTGCCGTGGTCGTGATGTCCGCCGTGCCCTTCTTCTTCCCGTTTCTGACCGAAATTCAACCAGGCGAGAAAGCCGGTAATTGCCAGAAAAATGAGATTCAGCCAGAAGGTATAGTCGATCGCGAACCGTTCGCTTTGAGCCGCACTCTGACCCGTCGCTTCCGGCAACAAACCGAACAGGGAAAAACCGTAGTGCAGAAGCAGGGAAGTTCCGATCAATGCTGCGAAAAACACCCCCACAATATAAAGCGCCAATTTCCAGCCGTAATATTTGGCGTTAATCCGAATGACGGGAAACACCACCAAATCGCTGAAAATAAAAGCCATCACCCCCGCAAAACTGACCCCGTTGGCGAATAAAATCGAGGCGAGGGGGATGTTACCCATCGAACCGATAAACGTGAAAAATGCTGCCACGGGGCCGACGATGGTATGTTCCAAAATGGCAAAAAATCCGGGGGAGGTATCCAGCCCGGAACCAATGAATAGTGTCTGAAAAAAGGATCGGGGGACGAAGGCTGAAATAATGCCCGCAATGGTAAAACCAAAGATAACATCCTTCCAGACCATCTTCCACTCCATAAAATATTTTTTGGCGACCTTTTTCCAAGCCTGTTTGCTTTGAATTTTCTCTTTCCAATTGGGAACATCCTGTTGGTTTTCTTCCGTCCCTTCCTTTTCGTTCAGCCGCCTCCGCACCTTTTTAATCAATTCCTTTGGGCGGGTGAAGCGGACGACCTGCCACGTCAAGAGAATCAGGATAATTCCCCCCAAATATTCCCCGACGACGAACTGCCAGCCCAGGAAGATGGCGATAATAAATCCCAATTCTATCACCAAGTTTGTGGAGGCTAACAAAAACGCCAGGGAGGGGACAAAACCTGCCCCTTTTTTAAATAATGATTTGGTCGATGCCAGGGCGGCGAAACTGCACGAACTGGAAATAAATCCGAAGAACGTTCCCAGGGCGATGCTCTTTTTTCCCGCCTCCCCCATCGTCCGCTGCATACGTTCGCGGGTGACAAAGACTTGAATGGCACTGCTAATAATATAACCGAGAATAAACGCCCACAGCGCTTTCCAGAAAAAACTCAACGAAGTCAGTACGGCGTCGCTGTATTGACTCCAAAATCCACTTTCGTTCATTTAACATAACTGAATTCGTCTGAGAGCAACTTTACGGAAATGCGCGATCGCCCACATCTGCCTTTAGAGATAAACTCTTAATATCGACACCAATCTAAAACCATAGGTTGGGTTCTTGGAACGAAACCCAACACGGTCAAATTCAAATAATAATTGATAATTTACGGCAAATTATTGATAATCAGAAAGTTCGAGTCCGACGATTTTCGGAGGAGCGAATCGAAATTTTTCCCGATCCGCCCTCCCAAAAAAGTTTAATTGTCAATTGTTCATCCTTCATATTCCGTATCAATTTCGACATCCAGCGTCTCTTCATCGATGCGAATGTAGAGGATGTTAGGGCGGCAGCAAACCTGACAATCTTCGACGTAGGATTGCTGTCCCCCGGCGCTGAAATCGACAAACGTCACATTTTCTTCCCCGCAGTAGGCGCAGGTGTATTCAGCCGTATTTTGCATGGTTTTCGCATTCGGTTTTGGTGACTTCGTGGCGGTAGCGGAACATATCTTCGAGGCGGGAATAAACCCACCATCCCAGCCAATTGTCGATCGCCGGGCCGCCGGGTATACTGAAGGCGATCGCATCCGTCAGCCGCGTCTGGCCGTCTTCTTCGGAAAACTGGTGTCGGTGAACCCACGACGCCATCGGGCCTTCCCGCTGTTCGTCGGTAAACAGTCGCCCGGGGACGCACTCCGTGTGCACCGCCACCCACTTCACCGGCACCGGGCCGAGGAAAATCCGAAATTCGGACACCGCCCCCACCTCCAAACCGCCCTCCCGGCGGACGATTTCCACGGGTTGCCACGGTGGGGTCAGCAATTCTAGGATATCGGATCGGGCGTGGAAGTCCCAAACGAGTTCGACGGGGGCATCGATGAGGGAGGAATATTTGAAATGCAACATGGTAACTGGATTCGGGATCGACTCTATTTAAACTTAACGTGTCGAAATGGGTATCGATAGTTAGTATCGAGTCGGTAACTACAATTGACTTAAAGCCCCCAGAATTGGGGGTTTGGGGGCCAGATATTTTTCGGACGGTGCGTTCCCACTCATCTATTGTCGGTCCACCGGGTCAGCCCGAGTTGGGAACACACCCTACAATTGACTTGACGTGTCGAAATGGGTATCGATTTTTACCGAATTATTTCGGCAAATTGGCTAATATCGGTGAATGCTACCGTTGCCACCTCGATCCCACAGACGTCTATGCGCCTAGAGCAGCTTCAAGCCTTTTTGTGTGTCGCCGAAACTGGGAGTTTCCAGCAGGCGGCACGCAAATGCAGTGTGACACAATCCACCATCAGCCGGCAAGTGCAGGGGCTCGAAGCGGAACTCGGTTTGCCGCTGTTTCACCGCAGTGCCCAGGCGAAATTGACCGTGGGGGGGGAGCGATTTTGGCCCTACGCCCGCAAAATCTGGCAGGCTTGGCAGAATGCCCGGGAAGAGTTGAGCGCCTTGCTGGCGGGAGAACAGCCCGAATTGTGCGTCGCCGCCATTCATTCCCTGTGCGCCTCCTATTTGCCGCCGGTGTTGCGGAAGTTCGGCTACGCTTTCCCGGAAGTGCAGTTGCGGGTGACGGCCTTGGGGAGCGATCGCGCCCTGAAAGTGTTAAAAGATGGGTTGGTGGACGTGGCGATCGTCATGAATAACCGCTCGTTTACCACCGGCGTCGATCTGTTGGTGGATGTTCTCTACGAAGAAGCGATCGAAGTGTTGATGGCGAAAAACCATCCCCTGGCGCGATATACTCACATCCCTTGGACTGAGTTAATCCGGTATCCCCAGGTGGTGTTTAAAGATGGCTACGGGATGCAGCGGCTGGTGCAGGAAAAATTCGCCCAGGCGGGCGCCGAATTGAAGGCGGTTTTGGAGTTGAATACGTTGGATGCGTTTCGGGGGATCGTCCGCCAGGGGGAAGTGATCGCCCTGCTGCCGCGATCGGCCCTGGTGGAGGCCCGCACCGATCCGACCCTAGCCATCCGGGGCATCGATGCGGCGGAGGTCAATTCCAACGGCAATTCTCGGTCATCTTATTTTAGTGGGTCCGAATCCACCTGGACTCGGGAAGTGGCGATCGTCACCACCCGCGATCGCATCCAAATTCCCCCGATCGAATATTTCTGGAAACTCGTCCACGAATTGATTCCCCCCGAGATGGATTCGGAGTTGGAAGAAATCGGTCTGAAATGTTTGATCGGGTGATGGGGGCAATACCAGACCGGTTTCCTCAAGTTGAATAGGGTTCAAATCTGCGGCTGTCATAGTAGAAGGTCAAAAAATTATCGTCATCGGTGATCACGCCGAGAACGATATCCAATGGTTCGAGAAAATAGGGACTGCCTGATTCGTCGTTGGGGTTGGTTATCGGTTCATCTAGTATCGAAATGACGATCGCGGGTTGGTGCCGGCGGGGAAGTTTTCGATTTTTCAAGTCTGTTTTCCACTTGACGATTTGCCCCACTTCAAATTCCTCTTTGCTGAGGAAGTTTTCGCCGGCTAATTTGAGGCGATCGAGATACTCCTGGCCGTAATTTTTGTTGTCTTCAAGATCCGGCGTTGTCTCCATCATATTTGTCAAAAGTTCGGATAAAAGTTCTTGCTGTTCGCTTGTCATCTAAAAGTCCTCCGAAAATTGTCTCGAATCTAGCATGATCGGATATTGATAGAATTGTTTCAAATCAGGCGATCGCTGGAATTATTATCAATTCTTTGGTTGACAAAATTAAACTTTCCACCTCCATCTAACTCTCTCCTTTGTTTGCCATTATTATATTGAAAAATTTTCAAGATCGACCGAATTATATCGCTAAATTCTTTCAGGCGATTGAGATTGTCTAGAATTTCTTCATTCACCCAATCATCAATTCGCTTCAAATCTCAGTCGATCGCTGAGATGAAAGCGTTGTGCAATCGCCCTTCAACGCCGCCAGTTCCCGATCGCGCTTCTGGACGATTTCCACCAAATTCAGAATCACCCGCGCCAACGCCCCCAACTCGTCGGAGCGATCGGCGACTTCTTCCAAGCCCAAATTATCCGCCTGAAAACTATTATTTTCGATCGCCGCCGCCAAAGCCGCCGTCACATAATAAATGTGCTCCAAATCCTCCGCACTCGCCCGCTGCCGCCGTTCAAACGCATCCATCACTTGATTGTAACGAACCGCGATATGTCCGATTTCCGTGAACGGTTCCACCGGCACCCGCAAACTCAAATCGTTGGTGCTGGCTTGGCGATCCATCACCTCAAATAAATCGTAGGTTTCCGTTTTCGCCCGGTGTTCGGAAATATTGAGGCCCATTTCCTCCTCTTCCGGGGAAATTCGCAGGGGAGAAACTCGGTTGATAACCGTCAAAATACCCCAGGCAACGCCGAAGGTCCAGACGGCGACGACACCGACTCCAAAAAGCTGAATTAAAACCTGCGTCCCCCGACTCAATCCCGTTCCAATTAAATCCAATTGTCCGAATAACGCCACGCACAGCGCCCCCCACATTCCGGCGCCGCCGTGCACCGCGAAGGCATCCACCGCGTCGTCAATTTGCCGGCGGACGAGGAGTCGGGACACCAAAAGGGCGATCGCGGCACCCGTGGCCCCCACGATCCCCGCCAGGGGAGTCGTCACGGCGTTGCAACAGGCGGTGATCGCCACCAAACCCGCCAGAGAACCGTTGATCAACTCCTCGACGTGGATGGTGCGATGTTGGGCACCGCTGAGGACCGCCGCCATCATCATCCCCCCCACACCCGCCAGAACCGTATTCACGACGATGCCGGGCACCTGGTTATTCAACGCCAGGGTGCTGCCGCCGTTGAAGCCGATCCAACCGAACCACAGCAGCAGGGCCCCCAACACGGAAAAGGGCATATTTGCCCCCTGAATGCGGTGGGAATTGCCGGGGGAAAACCGTCCTTTGCGGGGGCCGATGATCGCGATCGCGGCCAGTCCCGACCAGGCGCCGACGGCGTGCACCACGGTCGATCCGGCGAAATCAATAAATCCCAAATTGCCCAGCCAACCCCCCGAATTTCCCGGCAAAATATCGTTCCAAACCCAGTGGCCGAACAGGGGATAAATCACCCCCGACACCAGGGCAGCGATCGCCAAATAGCCGAAAAACCGCAGCCGTTCGGCCGTCGCGCCGGAAACGATCGTGGTCGCCGTGCCGCAAAACATGGCTTGAAACAGGAAAAATACCGCCAATTTGGGGTCATCGTTCAACGAGGGAAACCAGCCAGACGTGCCGAACCATCCCCCCGCCGACGCGCCGAACATCAGCGCATATCCGAAGGCCCAAAACAAACTCACCGATACCCCAAAATCCGCCAAATTTTTGACGGCGACATTGATACTATTTTTGGATCGGGTCATCCCAGATTCCAAACACATGAACCCCGCTTGCATCAAAAAAACGAGGCCGGAACACAGCAGCATCCACAGGATATCGATCATGAATTCAGCATCCTTTGACGAGAAATATAATAACGTTGCAAACCGTATTGATTGGCAAATTCTGGCAGCTTATCCCGGTGGCCGATGACGATCAACGTGTCTCCGCGATCGAGCATTTGGGAGGGGTGGGGGTGAAACTTGATGCGGCCGTCGGCGAACCGCAGCGCGATGACGATAAATGCACCCCGACTTCGGACTTGAAATTCCATCACCGTTTTACCGATCGCCCGGGAAGATTCGGAGATTTTCAGTTCTTCCATCTGCACTTCCACGTTGGCGAGAAGTTCGTTTAAATAACTGCGTTCGTCGGCCCGATTTAAAAAATCCATTCCGGTGGGGCGGGTAATCAAATTTGCCATTTGAATGGCGCTGATGGTGTCGGGCAAGACGATATGATCGGCCCCCGCCAGCCGCAATTTTCCCTCCGTCGAGGGCAGTTCTCCCCGCGCCAAAATTTTTAGTTTAGGGTTCAATTCTCGGGCGGTGAGGGTGATAAAAACGTTGGCTTTATCGTCGGGCAAAACCGTCACCAAAGCCGCCGCTTTATCAATTCCCACGGCTTCCAAGGTGGTTTCGTCTGATTCTTCACCCCGATAAGTTAAATAGGCGGCGGCTTCCGCCACTTCAATTTGTTCGGCGCGGCTATCGACAATCACGAAGGGTTGTTTGGCTTGGTCGAGTTGGCCCGCCAAGACTTTTCCCATGCGATCGAAGCCGCAAATAATGACGTGATTTTGCAGGTTGGCGATGCTGCGCTGTTTGCGCTGGGTATCCAAGGCGCGGTGGATTTCCCCCTCCGTAATCATTTGTACGAATCCTCCGACAATGTAAACCGCCGAAGTGGTTCCGGCGATAATCACCAGGATGGTGAAGACTTTTTGGAAGGACGTTTCCAGGGGTTTGACTTCCCCGTAGCCGACGCCGAAAATGGTGATCACGACCATGTAAATGGCTTCCAGGGGAGTCCAGCCGAACCCGATATAGCCGAGGATTGCCACGGCGATGGTGGCGGCGAGAAAGATGACTCCGGTGAGGATGCGGTTGGCTGACCCTTGCATTGTCCCGACGGGTGAGAATTCTCGCCAGTCTTAGCACATTTGGGACAATTCGGACAGTGCCGGGGGTTACTTTTTGGCGATCGCGCGTCGGTGGGGTGTGGGGAAATGGATAGGGTGTAGGGTGTAGGGTGTAGGGTGTAGGGAAGAAAGAGATTTGATATGACATTAATCCCCAATTTTTACATCGATCCAAAAGAGTTGAATTAACCCCACTCCGGTGAGTCCGGCGACGATCGCCCAAGTCAGCATCAAACCGAACACTTCCCCCAAAAAAAAGCCCGTCAACTCCCGCAAAATGCCCCCCAAAACCCACCCGAGCGGCAGTCCCACCCCCCAACACAGCGGACTCGCCAACACCCACCGCCAGCCCCCGAAAACCGAGTTTCGGATCACGAGCCACTGGCACAATCCCAGCCAAATTCCGACTTTAACCCCCTCGATCAATCCGTATAAAATTCGTACAGATATCGCCGGCGTGCGGGGGGCCATCCAGCCGATCGCCCCCAGGGGACTCAACCCCAACAGACACCAGGCGATCGCGGTCATTCCGATCCACCGCCACGGGTGAGAAATGTAATTCCGCAGGACGAACCACTGGGCCGTCCCCACGCTCAACCCCCCGATCGCCCCCACAAAAGTCCCCACATGGGGACGTTCCCCCACCTGCACCCACAGCAAGCTGAGGAGGAACCCGGCGAGGGTGACGGCCGTCCACTGCGTCCAAAAGTCCCGTTCTGTCTGCATCTGGAGCCGATCCGGGTCACGACTTGGAAAACCGGTTCCAGCGGAAATGGCCGATGAGGGGATCGGCGCGACCCGAGTACACCCAGTCCGCGACGATCTCGGCGGTGGCGGGGGCCAGCAAAATGCCGTTGCGGTGGTGGCCCGTGGCGAGGGTCAAGTTGGGAAAGGGGCTCGGGCCCAGGATGGGCAGTTCGTCGGGGGTGGTGGGCCGAAATCCCCACCAGAATTCCTGGATGGGGAAGTCGCGCAACCCCGGATACAGCCGCATCGCTTCCGATAGGAGGGTATCGATGCCGGCGGGGGTGAGGCTGTTGTCGAAGCCGACATCTTCCACGGTGGCCCCCAACACGATCAACCCGTCCCGGCGGGGGACGATGTAGATGCCGGACCCGAACAAAACCTGCCGGACGGGGAGTTTCGGAACCGAGTCGGGGACTCGCAGGGAGAGCATCTGGCCTTTGATCGGACGGACGGGAATGGAGAGGAGTTGACCGCACCAGGCCCCGGCGGCGAGAATGTAGTGGTAACCCGCGATCGCACCCCCGTCAGTCGCCACATTCTGCACGGCTTTGCCGTCGGTGACGATATCTTTGACGGCCACCCCTTCTTGCACATCGACCCCCAATTCCCGGGCCGCACTGAGGAGCGATCGCATCAAATGGCGGCGGTTGTCCACCTGGGCGTCCTTGGGAAACCACCAGGCCCCGGCGACTTCCGAACTCAACCCCGGTTGATGCTCATCGAGCTCCGCACCTTCAAGCCAGATGGCGGGAGAGTCGGGAGTTTGGGGCAGTTCCACACTTTCGGGGCGATCGTAAACCGGGGCAAGGATGCCGCAGGGCCAGTATCCCGCATCCGAACCCGTGATCGCTTCGAGTTTCTGCGTCCAACCTTCGTAGAGCGATCGGCTGCGGAGGGCCAGATCTCGCAGGGGACTCGGGGGAATTCTCTCCGCCTGGGGCGCCAACATCCCCGCCCCCACATAACCCGCCGCCTGTTGAGAATGGCGGCTCAGGACGGTGACGCTCGCCCCCCGCATCTTCAGTTCGAGCGCCACCGACAAGCCGATTATGCCGCCACCCACAATGATGATATCGCTTCGCCCACCCATCACGGTGATACCCATTTCGATTTGAACATCCCCGATTGTAGCGAAAATGTGGGGGGAAAAATGGGAGTCGGGATTTTGGGAATCGAGATTCGGGGAAGCATCGATAATTATCAATTGTCAATTCTCGCCCGGTTCCCCCCAGCCCGATGTACCTCACGAACCGGGGAAGCGCGATCGGGCGGCTCCATTCACTTTTGACAAACGATCCTTATGATTTCAATCTAATTTAGATCTTTTCAAAAAATTGTTTTTCGCCCGTTTTTTGCGGACTGATCATGAAATCTACGCCCGGAAACAAAAACGATCTTCAATCGTCGTTGAAAGTTCTAAGATGCGAAGATAATAGACGATCGCAATTCGGCCGTCAATTGGATGGGAGTGACGGTTCGACGGTTTGAAATCGAGTCAGTTGTGGAGAAAAACTGAAATGAATATTTACCGAGCTTTGGCCATTCTTGTTGCCGCCCTGTCGGTGGGAATATCGCCCGTGGCCCCGATCGCGATCGCCCAACGAGTGCCCGGGGAAGCCCTGGAAATCGTGCAGGCGGGCAATGGGGTCTATTCCCTCAACAGTCGCTTTCGGGAATTCATCACCGCCGCCTCCGTCACCATCGACGACGACGGCAATGCGGAACTGACGTTTTGGGATGAAAATGAAAACCCCGTCACTTTGACGGGGGAGGTGACTCGCTGGGTTCCCTTCGGGGTGAAAATCAGCGTCACGGGGGCGAATATTGCGGACTTGAGGGGGACGGCGGATGTCCAGTTTTCCACCGACAATGCGATCGGTTCGATTTTCGTCGCCGGGACCCTGAATGGCGATCGCTTTTCTATCAATTTCAGCCAATAAAATTCAGACGGGGACGATCAGCAGGGGGTAGGAACCGCTGTTGAGAATGGCCGAGGCGACGCTGCCGTAAAGCACCTTGGCTAGACCCGTGCGGCCCAGGTTGGTGATGGCAATTAAGTCGGTTTCGATCTCGTCGGCGAGGGTGAGAATGCTTTCCGTGGGCCGGCCGTACATCAGATAACCTCGGGCGGAGAATCCCTGATCGCGAAGTTGGTTTTGCAGCTTCAGGATGTATCGTCGGGCTTCGCGAATTTGTTCGAGTTTTTGATGTTCCCCCAATTGAGAAAACAGGTTTTTGGAAACCAATTCTTCTTCGAGCTCGGTTTGCAAATCTCCGAAGGAGGTGACTTGATGGGTGGTGCGGACGACGTGCAAGAGGACGATCTCAGCCCCGTGGTGGCCGGCGATCGCCGTGACGTGTGCGATCGCCTTCTCCGCCCGCACGGAGGTGTCCAGGGGCAGCAGGATGCGATTGATGCCTTTCCAGGCCTGGGGTTGGGGGGAACGGGTCAGCAGCAGGGGGCACAGCGCCCGGTTGAGGACGCCGGAGGAGACGCTGCCGTACAACACCCGGGCCAACCCCGACAACCCCCGGGAACTCATCGCCACCAGATCGGCCCCCACCATCTGCACCGCCTGCAAAATGGAATCGACGGCAATTCCTTGCAGGAAAAGCGTGTCCGCCGCCAAGCCGCGATCGCGAAAATACTGCTTCCACCCCACCAGGTAATCGCGGACGTGGTTCACCTTCTGCGACGGAAATTCGACTTCCATATCCTGGTCGATGTCGAGGACGGCGCTCCGAATCAGGGGTTCTACCACCCGAGTTAAAACGATCTTGACATCGGCCCCCGTCGCCAACTGTTCCACGTAGGGAACAATCGTTTCCGAGAGTTCGGAACCGTCCAAAGGAACCAGAATTTTTTGATACATCGTCCTGTCCTCTAACACGTTAGGGTGTGCTCGGTGGGGAAAATTATCAATGCTCAACGATCAATTCTCAATTAATTTTCCCCCGTTTCCTCCCGCCGCCGGTGGATTTTCGGTGGCTTGCAACTTTCGGGCTTCGAGTTCCGCCGCATCTTCAGCCAACCCCCGATAGAGGCTGAAACACATGACCAGCAGCACGATCGCGAAGGGCAAACCGGTGGCGATCGCGGCCGTTTGCAGGGCTTTCAACCCCCCGCCCAGCAGCAACACCGCAGCGACGACCCCCTCCGTCACCGCCCAAAAAATGCGCTGGGGAACCGGGGAATCCAACTTTCCGCCGGAGGTGAGATGATCGACGACGAGGGAGCCGGAGTCGGAAGAAGTGACGAAGAACGTCACCACCAAAACCACCCCCAGAAAAGAACTCAACCCGGTGAAAGGAAAGTTCTGCAACATCACGAATAAAGCCGTCGCCACATTTTCCTGAACCGCCGCGCCGAGGTCCCCCACCCCATCTAAAATCAGCTTCAGTGCCGAGCCGCCGAACACCGACATCCACATAAAAGATAGCAAAGACGGAATGAACAAAACGCTCCAAATAAATTCCCGCACCGTGCGGCCCTTGGACACCCGGGCGATGAACATCCCCACGAAGGGCGACCAGGAAATCCACCATCCCCAGTAAAAGATCGTCCAGGACTGCTGCCATCGGCCGCCGTCGAAGGTTTCCGTCCAAAAGCTGAGGCCGGGAAAAATGGAGGCGTAGTAGCCAAAATTCTGCACCAAAGAACTGAGCAAAAATAGGGTCGGTCCGGCCAACAACAGAAACACCAGGAAGGCGGCGGCGATGTAGATGTTGATTTCGCTCAGGAAGCGCACGCCGCTGTCCAATCCCGCCACCACGGAGGCGGTGGCGAAACTGGTGATGATGGCGATGAGAATCACTTGCACCCAGACGGTATCGGGGGAGTCGAACAGGAAATTCAACCCGGCGCTGACCTGTTCGGCGCCGAAGCCGAGGGATGTCGCCAAACCGAAGAGGGTGGCGAGGACGGCGAGAATGTCGATCGCATTTCCGGGCCAGCCGTAGATTCGCTCTCCCAAAATCGGATAAAAAACCGAGCGGATGGTGAGGGGGAGGCCCCGGTTGAAGGCGAAAAAGCCCAGGGACAGGCCGACGAGGGCGTAAATTCCCCAGGCGTGGAGTCCCCAGTGGTAGAAGGTGATCCCCATCGCCGCCTGGGCTGCCGCGGTGCTGCCGTCGGCGACGTTTCCGAAGAAGGGGGCCGGGTCGCCCAAATGGTAGACGGGTTCGGCCACGCTCCAAAACATCAGGCCGATTCCCATTCCGGCACTCAGCAGCATCGCGAACCAACCGAAGGTGGAAAATTCGGGTTTGGCATCCGGACCGCCGAGGCGGATTTTGCCGTATTTGCTGAATGACAAAATAACGACAACGCCGAGATAGATATTGGCGACGAGGATAAAAAACCAACCAAAAATATTGGAAACCGTGTTTTGAATTGCCTGGAATATTTGGTCAGCCTGTTCTCGAAATATGAGGGTCAATGCGACGAACAGGACAATTAAAGCCGCCGAACTGATTGCCACTTGGGGGTGAAGATCGAACCCCTTGCCTTTGATATTGGTATCGCCCGGTACGCGATGTCTCTTCTTGGGGATCGTCTCAGGTCGCGATCCTTGAGAACTCATAATTATTGCTCTCCTTCGCTTGATTTATTTCTATCCTGACATCGATCGCGCTATCTGGCTACCGGAAATCCCGTGGGAAGCGATAATTTTGCAGAAATATCGGGAATATCGGCGGGGATTTGGGGCGATCGCCGATCGCCCCGAATCCCCGAACCCGACTCATCGGACGACTGTTTCGCGATCGCTCATTTGAATTTCTGTCTCCGCGATCGGAAGATTGTTAAAATCGGGGTGGCGGCGATCGATTTGGCGGGCTTTTTTGGCAAACCCATCGAACAATAGATGCCAAAATTTCAACTGCCGGAATGCCTGCTGGGGGTCGGAAAGGTGGGTTTCGGGCAAAGACTGCCCCATTTCTTTCAACACCAAACCCAGGGGAACGTTAATTTCATCTTGCAGTTGCAGACAGCGGCAAAACATCGGCGCGTAAGCGGAGATTAGGGAACCGACGCCCCCCCGCGCCTGCCCCCAACCGATATAGTACAATCCCTTATAATCGTCCAAAAATGTACCGCCGTAACATTGGACGGTTGCCCCCTTCACCCGCCGCAATTCCGGGGGTAAAAAGGGATAGGACAGGTGATAACCCGTCGCGCAGACAATTAAATCGAAGGTTTCCCGGGTGCGATCGCTAAATTCCACTTCCCAGCCGTCCAACCGACTCACCCCCGGCTTGGGCGCGATCCGGCCGTGTTTGATATAATAAGGAACCTCATTATTTAATGTCGGATGTTTCTCAAAAAGTCGATAACTCGGCTCGGGCATACCGTAACTTTCATGTTTGCCAAATGTCAGCCGGATGATGCCGTAAGTTATCCACCGCTGCAACCATTCCGGCATCCACCAGCGAACCAGATCGGAAACGGGAACCCCCGCGAAAGACTTGGGAATAAACCAGACGGAATTTCGCAGGCTCAAAACCGATTTTTCGCCCACCCGCGCCGCCTCCGCCGCCAGGTCGCACCCGGAATTGCCGCCGCCGATGACCAACAGTTTTTTCCCCTTGAGTTGGTCGGGATGTTTGTAATCTTTGGAATGGATAATTTCGCCGTTAAATTGTCCTTCAAATTCCGGCAAGCGCTTGCACCAGTGATGTCCATTGCAGATCAAAACGCCTTTATAAATGCGCTTCTCCCCGTTCTCAAATGTCACCTCCCACAGATTATTTTCGACGGGACGGACGAGGGCGACGGTGCGCCGCAGTTCGATATTTTGACGCAAATTAAAATGGTCTGCGAACTGGTTCAAATAGTCCCGCATTTGCTTCGCACTGGGAAAGTCCGGGTAATCCTCCGGCATGGGAAAATGGGTGAATTGGGTGATTTTTCGGGATGAAATGATGTGGGCGGTTTCATAAACGCCGTGATACCAATTGCCGCCGATATCGTCGCTGGCATCGACTTGGTCGTAGGGAATCCCGGCGGCTTGCAGCCCTTGTGCCATTCCCAATCCGACAAAACCGGCGCCGATTATTAAGTGTTTAGTTTCGGTTTTTGATACAGTCATTTTTTATCGCGATCGACAATAATATTATTGGCCAACACTGAAATTCGATCTAACAAAGAGGGGGCGTACCGCTTGGCGAGATGAATTAAATTCCCCGTCCGGTCTGGAAAGACGTGCAGTTTATTATATCGAATTCCTTTTAAAGTTGCCTTCATGACTTCGGCCGGATCGGTTAGCCAACCATCCGGCAAATCTTTCAAACTGTCGGCGAGGGTTCCATATTTTTCGGATTTGAGAATGGGGGTGCGGCTGAAAAAGGGATAGACGGCGGTGACTTTGACGTTGTAGGGTTTGACTTCATCAAACAGGCTTTCGCTGAAGCCCCGCAATCCGAATTTGCTGGCGCAATAGTGCGCCAAACCCGCCCTGCCACTCCAACCGGCGACGGAGGAAATATTGACGATATGACCCTGTTTTCGGGCGATCATGTCCGGCAAAAATTGGTTGGTTAAGCGCAGGGGGGCGAGGAGATTAACCTGCATCAGGGTTTCCCATTTTTCGGCGGGAACTTCGTCCGATCGCCCGAACAAACCCAGTCCGGCGTTGTTAATTAAAATGTCGATGGGGATGTTTAAGGATTTGATGCGATCGCCCAAAATTTCGCACCCCTGCTGATCGGACAAATCCGCCCCAAAACAGGCGATTATATCCCCGGATTTGACTTCATTTTGGATGGTTTCCACCCGCTGCCGGAGGAGGGTTTCGTCGCGATCGCTCAAAATTAAACGGCCCCCCGCAGCCAACAACTGGCGGGTCAATTCTTGCCCGAATCCCCCCGCCGCGCCGGTGATCAAAATTGTGGCATTCTTAAATTCGGTCATGTCAAACTTTTGGAGATCTCAGCATCGTCAATAATAGCAGCCACCAGGGGAGGTTGAGGTCGGGAATGAACCGGGCGTAATGTTGCAATTTCGGCCGCAGCATCGGCAGTAAAAAACGCAGCGATCGCAGCGAAACCGGGCGATCGCCATCTTTGTCGGTTAACCCATATTTTTTGGCGAGTTCGGCAACAATTTGCACCCGTCCCGTCCGCTTCATGATATCCGCATCGGCGGCTAAAGCGGCGATCGCCCGTCCGGTTAATAACGGTGTTTCCCAATTGTAGCGATCGCGCATCGAACGAATTTGAGCCGAATCTGAGGTCGAATTTTCTGCGTCCATTTCCCCCACCACCCGCAAAATTTGTTCGGTTCCCACAATTCCCGGCCACACCGAAACGGAGGCGACATTGTAAGGTTTCAATTCCGTGGCGAAGTCGGCGGCGAGGCGATCGCAAGCCGATTTTCCGCTCCCGTAAGCCGCTCCAAAAATGTAGGATAATCCACCCCAAGAGGCGATCGTGCAGATCAGCCCTTCGCGGCGTTTTACCATCAGTCTCGCCGCCAAAACTCCGGCGACATAGTGACTCCTCAACCCGACATCGTTCACCCGGTCCCACAGTTCCGGTTCCGCCTCCCAAAAGGGTTTCCCCCCCAATTCGCCCAAGGCGCGAACCCCGCCGAAGACATTGTTCACCAACAGGTCCAACCGTCCCTGCTGCTCGTTTTCGATGCGTTCAAACAGCGATCGCACCTGTGCGTCATCCCCGTGATCGACCGCGATCGCGATACATTTCCCCCCGGCTTTTTCCACTTCCAACTGAGTTTCCTGCAAGCTCCCCCCGACGGCATCTTTCGCCTCGGAAAAACTGCGTCCGGTGATATAAACCGTCGCCCCGGCTTCTCCCAAACCAATGGCGATGCCTTTCCCCAGTCCCCTCGATGCCCCCGTCACCAGGGCAATTTTTCCGTCCAATTTTTTCATAATATAAATAATGAATGATTTTATCGCCCGTTGTTGCGCTTCAGCGCCACCGATCGCGCCCAATCGAAAACCAAAAACAATCTATAGCAGTGTGAAATGATGAGTGAAAACTCGATCCGGTCAAAGCCCCCAGAATTGGGGGTTTGGGGGCGCGACCATTTACAAATGGTTTCCGATCGCTATATTTTTAATGAGACATTTTTTTCGGAATATTATTCTACAATAAATCGATCATTTTGTCAAATCCAAAGATTGCCAGAATTGCGATCGTCCGAAATCCGAAATCCGAGCGCGGACCCCCCGGCCATCGGACAGAAAGTCGGCGATCGCGCCAAAAACAACAAACCCCAGCGGAAAACCGGGGTATACTGGAACAGGAGTCGAACCGATCGAACATCTCGCCTGTGGAACTGTCCAGCAAAAGTCAATACGCCCTGCTCGCCCTCTTGGAGTTAGCCGCCCGCTACCCCCAAGGGGAGCCGCAGCAAATTCGCCAAATCGCCGCCCAACATCATATACCCGATCGCTATCTCGAACAACTGTTGGCGACCCTGCGGCGGGGCGGGTTAGTCCGAAGTCAGCGGGGCGCGAAGGGGGGCTACCTCCTCGCCCGGGACCCCCGGAAAATCACCCTTTTGGAAATTATCAACTGTCTCGAAGGGTCGAACAGCAATCAAGTGGCCCGAGATTCTTCCCCCCAAACCCCGGAAAATGCCGTCGTTTTCGAGGTTTGGCAGGAAGCTCACCAAATGGCAAATGCGGTATTTGAGAAATATACCCTCAAAGATCTCTGTGAAAAATTAGATGCCCACCGCCCGAAAAACCTCATGTATTACATCTGAGGAACTGAGAATTGAGAATTGATCATTGATAATTATCAAACCCGCCAATTCTGGGGGATGGGGAAGGCAAGAGTCGAGACGCGATCGGCAATAGGAAAAGGAAAGCTCAAAGATGCGAATTGCGAATAATATTACCGAATTGGTCGGGCGGACTCCCCTGGTGCAACTGAACCGCATCCCCAAAGCGGAGGGGTGCGTGGCTCGAATTGCGGTCAAATTGGAGGGGATGAATCCATCGGCATCGGTGAAAGATCGCATCGGCGCGAACATGATCGAAACGGCCGAACGGGAGGGGTCGATCGCACCGGGCAAAACGGTGTTGGTGGAACCGACTTCGGGGAATACCGGCATCGCCCTGGCGATGGTGGCGGCGGCCCGGGGCTATCAACTGATCATCACCATGCCGGATACGATGAGTTGCGAACGCCGCGCCATGTTGAGGGCCTACGGGGCACAACTGGAACTGACGCCGGGAGTCGAGGGGATGGGCGGCTGTATCCGGCGGGCCCGGGAAATCGCGGACACCCTCCCCGACGCCTATATGTTGCAGCAATTTCAGAATCCGGCGAACCCGGAAATGCACCGCCGCACCACCGCCGAGGAGATTTGGTCCGATACGGACGGCAACGTGGATATTTTGGTCGCCGGTATCGGGACGGGGGGGACCCTGACGGGGGTGGCGGAAGTGTTGAAACATCGCCACCCCCACTTCCAGGCGATCGCGGTGGAACCCGCCAGCAGTCCGGTGTTGTCGGGGGGAGAGCCCGGGCCCCACAAAATCCAGGGACTCGGGGCGGGATTTATTCCCCCGGTGCTGAATGTGGATCTGATTGACGAGGCGATTGCGGTGACGGACGAGGATGCGATCGCCTGCGGACGCCGGTTGGCGAAGGAGGAGGGATTACTCTCGGGAATTTCCACCGGGGCGGCATTGTGGGCGGCGTTGCAAGTGGGGCGGCGATCGCAAAATCGCGGCAAATTGATCGTGATGATCCAACCCAGTTTCGGGGAGCGATATCTGAGTACGCCCCTATTTCAAGACCTGGAATTTTAGGATTTTATAGCGCTGTGCCCGGGTGTAGGGTGTAGGGTGTAGGGTGTAGGGAGAAAAAAGAAGTCAGACAACAGAAGTGAGAAGTGAAAAATTCCTTACTCCTCGCTCCTCGTTTCTCATATCAAATTCGGTTGAATGCTCAAACATCGGGCAACCCTATAAGGTTGCCCCCACGGTAAGCCGACCTCCCCCCTTATCTCCCCCCTTACAAAGGGGGGTAGGGGGGGATGGGGGCTGGGGGGGATCGAATGTATCGCACTAGATCGAAAACTGCTATATTATGAACCAAGACAAATTGTGGATCGAAGCGTTAAAATTCAACGAACGGGGTTTAATTCCCGCGATCGCCCAAGACCACCGGGACGGAACCGTGTTGATGATGGCCTGGATGAACCGGGACTCCCTGCAAAAAACCCTGGAAACCGGCGAAGTACACTACTGGAGTCGATCGCGATCGGAACTTTGGCACAAAGGTGCCACGTCGGGGCACATTCAGAAGCTCAAAGGTTTATACTATGACTGCGACGCCGATGCCCTGCTGCTGAAAATCGAGCAAGTCGGCGACGTCGCCTGTCACACAGGCGCGAGAAGCTGTTTTTTCAATGCCGTTCCGCTGAAATTTTAAAATGGTTCTGCAAATCTACAACACCCAAACCCGCCAAAAAGAAACCTTCACCCCCATCGAACCCGGAACGGTCAAAATGTACTGCTGCGGGGTGACGGTGTACGACTATTGCCACTTGGGTCACGCCCGATCTTACATCGCTTGGGACGTGGTGCGCCGCTATCTCGAATGGTGCGGATATGATGTCAACTACGTCCAGAATTTTACCGACATCGACGATAAAATCCTCAACCGTGCCAAAGAACGGGACACCACAATGGATGTGGTTTCGGAACAGTTCATCGAGGCCTATTTTGAAGATCTGCGGCGCCTCAACGTCCGGGATGCCGACGCCTATCCGCGAGTGACGAACCACATCAGTGCCATCCACGACCTGATCCGTCGCCTCGAAGCCAGCGGGCACGCCTACGCCGTCGGCGGCGACGTCTATTACAGCGTCCGCCAATTTCCCGACTACGGCAAACTTTCCGGTCGGAAACTCGAAGATATGCAAGCCGGCGCCAGCGGCCGGGTATCCGCCGGCGGGGAGGGGACGAAGAAGAAAGATCCCGCCGATTTTGCCCTGTGGAAAGCCGCGAAACCGGGGGAACCCGCCTGGGATTCTCCTTGGGGTCCGGGGCGTCCGGGGTGGCACATCGAATGTTCGGCGATGGTGGGGGAACTCCTCGGCGAAACCATCGACATCCACGGCGGTGGCGGTGATTTGGTATTTCCCCACCACGAAAACGAGATCGCCCAGTCCGAGGCGGCGACTTGCCAACCCCTGGCGCGATATTGGATGCACAACGGCATGGTGACGGTGGGGGGCGAAAAAATGTCCAAATCTTTGGGCAATTTTACCACGATTCGGGAATTGTTGGATCGCCCTTTGGAACCGATGGTCGTGCGGCTGTTTATTTTGCAGGCTCAGTATCGCAAACCGCTGGATTTTACCGATGAAGCGATCGCATCTGCCGAAAATGGTTGGGCGACGTTGAAAGATGGGTTATTGTTTGGGGAAGAATACGGCGATCGCCTGGGTTGGCCGGGGAAAGAATCCCCCCTAACCCCTCAGAAAGAATCCCCCCTAACCCCCCTTGGTAAGGGGGGGAAAGAATCCCCCCTAACCCCTCAGAAAGAATCCCCCCTAACCCCCCTTGGTAAGGGGGGGAAAGAGGAGGCGGTGGAACGGTTCCGGACTGCGATGGATGACGATTTCAATACGCCGGGGGGATTGGCGGTGTTATTTGAATTGGCGAAAGAGTTGCGGCGGGAACGCAATTTGTTGGCGCACGAAGGGAAGACGGAAACGCCGAGCGATCGCATCTATTCCACATGGAAAATCTTGGTCGAATTGGCGGGGGTTTTTGGTTTGAAAGCCTCGCCGGAAGCGGAAACGGAATCTCAAACAGAGGGGATGGGCGATGGGGAAATAGAGGCGTTGGTGAAGCGGCGGCAGGAGGCCCGGAAAGCGAAAAATTATGCGGAGGGCGATCGCATCCGCGACCAACTTCAAGAATTGGGAATAACCCTGATTGACCGCCCCGGCGGAGAAACCATCTGGCACCGTTAAAAGTTGCCCCTGAGAAACCGGGTTTCTACGAGAGTTTCGACTTCCCCACCCAATTTTCACCTAGAAACCCGGTTTCTACTCCCCCAAAAAAATTCACGGCTTCAAAGGTTGAAAACCGTGAATGTAAGAGCTAGGGAAGGTAACTCGGACGGAGGGGGAAAATGAAGGGTTTCCCCCCTCTAAAATTAACCGATCGCGGGTTCGGCTTCGATCACCGCTTCCGGCACATTCTCGTACTTCTGGAAATTGTCCACAAACAATTTCGCCAAGTATTTAGCCTGCTTTTCGTACTCCCCGGCGTCCGCCCAGGTTTTCACCGGGTCGAGGAGTTCGGTGGGGACTCCCGGCACCGCGTCGGGAACCAACACTTTGAAGATCGGGTGGGGGTGGAAACTCACGTTATCCAAATCTCCGTTCACCGCCGCCGACACCAAGGCGCGGGTGTACTTGATCGGCACCCGGGAACCCACGCCGTAGGGACCGCCGGACCAGCCGGTATTGACCAGATAGACGTTGGTTTCGGGGTGGTCGGTGAGGCGTTTGCCCAGCAAATTGGCGTAAACCGCCGCCTCCAGGGGAAGGAAACATTTTCCGAACCCGGCGGAGAATGTCGCTTCCGGCTCTTTGATGCCCCGTTCCGTCCCCGCCACCTTGCTGGTGTAGCCGGACATGAAGTGGTACATCGCCTGTTCGCGGGTCAGTTTGGCGATGGGGGGCAGGACTCCGAAGGCATCCGCCGCCAGGAAGATCACGGTTTTGGGGTGGTCGGCGATGCCGGGGATGACGGCGTTGGGGATGTAGTCGATGGGGTAGGCGACCCGGGTGTTTTCCGTCAGGGTGCCGTCATCGTAGTCGGGGACGCGGTTGTGGCGGTCGAGGACCACGTTTTCCATCAGCGAACCGAACCGGATGGCATCCCAAATTTGCGGTTCATTTTCCCGGGACAGGCGGATGGTTTTCGCGTAGCATCCTCCCTCGAAGTTGAAGATCCCCTCTTCGGACCAGCCGTGCTCGTCGTCGCCGATCAAATAGCGATCGGGATCGGCCGAAAGGGTGGTTTTTCCGGTGCCCGACAGACCGAAAAATAACGCCGTTTTACCAGCGTCATCCACGTTGGCGGCACAGTGCATGGGGAGGACGTCGGCTTTGGTCATGAAGTAGTTCATCAGGGAGAAGACGGACTTCTTGATTTCCCCGGCATATTTGGACCCGCCGATGATCACCAGCCGCTTGGACAGGTGCAGGACGATGAACGCTTCGCTGTTGATGCCGTCATCTTCGGGGTCGCCGTGGAGTCCGGGAACCGCGATCACAGTAAAATCGGCCCGGTGGGTTTGCAGTTCCTCGTCGGTGGGCCGAATAAACAGTTGGTGGGCGAACAGGTTTTGGGAGGCTCCCTCGTTGATGATGCGGACGCCGAAACGGTGGTTGGGGTCGGCGCCGACGAAGCCGTCGAAGATGTAGAGATCCCTACCTTGGACGTAGGAGCGGACCCTGCGGTAGAGGCGATCAAAGTTTTTCTCGGGGATGGGAACGTTGAGTTTGCTCCAGTGGATTTCGTTGTGTTTGCTCGGTTCATCGACGATGAATTTGTCGTGGGGGGATCGGCCGGTGTATTTGCCCGTTTTGACGCACAGGGAGCCGTTGGAGGCTAAAATTCCTTCCGCCCGGGCGATCGCGTGTTCGATCAGGATGGGGACGGGGAGGTTGTGGTAGACGTGACCGACGTTTTTCAGTCCGAGGGTGTCCAAACCGTAGCTGGGATCTCCCATCAGGGGGCGATCGCTCGATTTGGCCGTCTCGCTGACCGGGAAAACTTGGTCTTGGTCGGCCAAGCGACTGTTGATCAGGGTCGAAACGGAGACATCCTGATAGATATTGCGGTTGACCGTGCTGACGTTATCCATGATATATAGCCTCCAATGTGCTGAAGAGAACCCGCTATCTTCTGAATGACAACTTTTTGATCGGGGTGGGATGATGGATTGAGAAAAACTGGAATTGGGGAGTCCGAATTATTAAATAAATCTTAACCCCAAGGGTCTGGTTTGAATGTCAAGCTTCTATCCCGAGCTCGTTTCGTGAGCGGCAGATTCCAACAGAAAGCGTGAAAGATTGAGTGAACGGTTGGGTTGGGAGCCGCGGAGCCGTGTTCGGATGTCTTTTCTCAATGCCCGATCGCTTTGTAATGCCGGTAACTTTGTTTGGGAAAATCTGCTATGTACGTTACCTTTACTTAGAAATACTACACCCATCGCTCGGGATGTGCTGTTACAATTTTTTAAGTTGTAATTGTAGTTTTATTGAAAAGTTTGAAGATTTGATCGACGATGCGGGTTTTGCATCATCATACACCGAAATTGCGCGAGGAATTGTGCTTGACACCGGATGGGCCCGGCGGCAATTCTGAAGAAATCATGGGGTTCTGTCGCGATCGCCGCCTCATGTCGTAAAAAATCGTGACAGAATAGGTAGACCCACGGATTAGAGTGTGAAGCGATATGTACGAAAAAATCACCCCCCCCACGACGGGCGAAACCATCACCTTCAAAGACGGAGAACCCATCGTCCCCGACAACCCCATCATTCCCTTCATCCGGGGGGACGGAACCGGCGTTGACCTGTGGCCGGCCACCGAGCGCGTCATTGACGCCGCCGTCGAAAAAGCCTACGGCGGCCAGCGCAAAATCAGTTGGTTCAAAATCTACGCCGGGGACGAAGCCTGCGAACAGTACGGGACCTACCAATACCTCCCCGAAGACACCCTCACCGCCATCCGGGAGTACGGCGTCGCCATCAAAGGCCCCCTGACCACCCCCATCGGCGGCGGCATCCGCTCCCTCAACGTCGCCCTGCGTCAAATCAACGACCTCTACGCCTGCGTGCGCCCCTGCCGTTTCTACTCCGGCACCCCCTCCCCCCACAAACACCCAGAACAACTCGACGTGATCATCTACCGGGAGAACACCGAAGACATCTACCTCGGCATCGAATGGCGAGAAGGGACCGAAATCGCCCAAAAGCTGATCCACCTGCTCAACGACGACCTGATCCCCGCCACCCCCGAACACGGCAAAAAGCAGATCCGCACCGACTCGGGCATCGGCATCAAACCCATCAGCAAGACGGGTTCCCAGCGCCTCGTCCGCCGCGCCATCAAACACGCCCTCACCCTCCCCAAAGAAAAACAGATGGTGACGCTAGTCCACAAGGGCAACATCATGAAATACACCGAGGGCGCCTTCCGGGATTGGGGCTACGAACTCGCCACCACCGAGTTTCGGGACGAGTGCATCACCGAGCGGGAATCCTGGATTCTCAGCAACAAGGAGGGCAACCCCGATATCTCTTTAGAAGATAACGCCCGCAAGGTGGAACCCGGTTTCGACTCCCTCACCCCCGAAAAGCGCCAAGAAATCTGCGACGAAGTGAAAGGCGTACTCGATACCATCTGGGACACCCACGGGGACGGCAAGTGGAAAGATAAGATCATGGTCAACGATCGCATCGCCGACAGTATCTTCCAGCAAATCCAAACCCGTCCCAACGAATACTCCATCCTCGCCACCATGAACCTAAACGGAGACTACCTCTCCGACGCCGCCGCCGCGATGGTGGGCGGTCTGGGCATGGGTCCGGGGGCGAACATCGGCGACACCTGCGCCGTCTTCGAGGCCACCCACGGCACGGCGCCCAAACACGCCGGACTCGATCGCGTCAACCCCGGTTCCCTCATCCTCTCCGGGGTGATGATGTTGGAATATCTCGGATGGCAAGAAGCCGCCGATTTAATTAAAAAAGGCATCGGCGCCGCCATCTCCAACCGGGAAGTGACCTACGACCTCGCCCGACTGATGGACCCCCCCGCCGAACCGCTGAAATGTTCCGAATTCGGCGAAGCAATTATCAGTCACTTTGACGATTAATTGCCAGCGAAACCGACTGTGATGCCCCCCCGTTTTATCGGGGGGGCGTTTCATTTTCGGTTAAAAATGATCGAGGCTGACGAGGAAAACCGTTGATGTTCGTTCTGTCTGTTGCAATAACAAATGGGCGATCGCATTTCTTCCCCTCCCCCCGCCACTGGGGGTGGGCATCCAACTGATAGCAATTCCCCCGAACGACGGGCGATCGCGACACCGGACAAATTGAAAGAAACGTGATAGACTCCAATTGAGTTGAATCGTCCCACCGCCTTCAATTGGCATCCATGATTAAAAATCCCTACCAAGTGGGTGGGAGTCTGGCGGTAGACGATGTAACTTACGTCACCCGTCCGGCCGATCGCCTCCTCTACGAAGCCCTCCTAGCCGGAGAGTTCTGCTACGTCTTCAACGCCCGACAGATGGGCAAATCCAGCCTGCGGGTCCAGATGCGACGACGGCTAGAGCAACAGGGATATCGCTGCATTTATCTCGACATGACTCAGTTGGGCACCGAAAATGTCAGTTATCGGCAGTGGTATCGGGGGATCATGCTCATTCTGTTGAGCAAATTTCAACTCTCGAAACAGATCCCCCTCAAACAGCGCTGGAAAGACTGGGACAACTTGCCCCTCGTCCAGCAGTTGAGTCTGTTGATTGACGAGATCCTCGAACAAATTCCGGACACCAAACTGTTTATTTTTATCGATGAAATCGATAGCATTCTCAGCCTGCCATTTCCCGTCAACGACTTTTTCGCCTTCGTCCGCCTCTGCTACGAATTGCGCCCCCACCAACCCAATTATCGGCGGTTGACTTGGGCATTTTTCGGCGTCGCCACCCCCTCCGACTTGATCCGCGATCGCACCCGCACCCCCTTCAACATCGGCCGCGCGATCGACCTGCAAGACTTTCAATTTGAACAGGCCCAACCCCTGCTGCAATTCTTGCCCGCCACCCTCCCCGATTGCGCCGCCGTCCTGAAAGCCATCTTACATTGGACGGGGGGGCAACCTTTTTTAACCCAAAAACTCTGCAAAACCGTCACTTCTTTGACTTCGGACGCCAGGGAATCCCGTCTCAACCTGGCGCCGGGAACGGAAGACCAGTGGATCGAAAAAATGGTCAAAACCCAGATCGTCGAGAATTGGCAATCCCGAGACGAACCCGAACATCTCCGCACCATCCGCAATCGCCTCCTCTACGACGAACGGCGGGCCGGGCGGCTGTTGGGATTGTATCAAAACATTTTAGAAACCGGCGGCGTGGTCAGCGACGACAGTCCCGAACAGACGGAACTGCTGCTGTCGGGATTGGTCGCCAAACGGCGCGGAAAATTGCAGGTCAAAAACCCCATTTATCGAGCCATTTTCAACGAGGAATGGATTCGAGAACAATTGAACCAACTGCGCCCCTATTCTCAAGCCTTAAATGCCTGGGTCGCCTCCGACTGCAGCGATGACTCCTGGCTGCTGAGGGGACAGGCGTTAAAAGAAATATTGGCTTGGGGACAAAATCAAAGCCTCGGCGATATGGATTACCGCTTCCTCGCCGCCAGCCAAGCCCTAGACCGACAGGAAAGCCTCGCCAAAGCCGAAAATGCCCGTTTAAAAGAAGTCGAAGCGCGGCTGGCGGCGGAACGTCAGCGCAGCGAAGAACAGCGGCGCAGTTTGAGGCGGCAGCGCATCTTTTTGGCGGGGGTGAGTTGCGCGTTGGCGATCGCGGCGGGATTCGGAATGGTCGCCCGGTATCAATATCGTCTCGCCTCCCTGCGGGAAGCCGAAGCCGTCGCCCAAGCGGCCGAAGCCCTATTCGCCTCCGATCGCTCCTTTGAGGCTTTGTTAGAAGCGATTCGGAGTCAACGACAACTCGAACGCTGGCAACGGGTGAACCCGGCATTACAAACTCAAGCCGATGCCATACTAGAACAGGTAATTTTAAATATTAATCAGCGCAACCGCTTAGATGGTCACGAAGCCGCAGTCCTGACAATTGATATCAGTCCCGACGGACAAACGATCGCCACGGCGGGAGTCGATACCACAGTCAAATTATGGAATCGAGAGGGAAAATTGCTCTCGAAATTTGAGGGACATTCGGCGACGATTCGAGCTCTAAAATTTAGCCCAGACGGTCAATTTTTGGTGACGGGGGCAGATGACGGAAAAATGAAATTTTGGACTCCCTCGGGTCGGTTTAAACGCAGCATTCCCACTCGTTTAAATGGGATGTCGGATTTCGCGTTCAGTCCCGACGGACAAACTTTGGTGGCGGTCGGAAGTCCCCATCTGGTAGAATTGTGGCAAATTGACGGTTCCCCGATCGACCGCTTCAAGATCGCAGCATCGGGGGCATTATCGGTCGCGTACCATCCCGATAAAAATCAAATCGCCGTCGGAGGAAATGACGGTCAAATCACTTTTTTTGACCTCGATGAACGACGGCAACGGACCATCAAAGCTCATGAGGCGGCCATTAATGCCATCGCCTTCAGTCCCGATGGAGAACGATTGGTCACGGGTGGCCAAGATCAAACCGTCAAACTCTGGCACGGCGATGGAACTTCAATCCAAACCTTGACCCATCATGCGGCGGGCATTTTGGATATCGATTTTCATCCCGACGGGCAAACCTTTTTTGTCGCCAGCTACGACAAAACCCTTTCGGTTTGGACTCGTCACGGCACGTTGATCGACACCTTCAAAGGGCATCAATCTGCCGTTTGGGGCCTCGCTATCAGTCCCGATGGCGAGATGCTGGCTTCAACTGGAGCAGATAATACAGTCCTGCTTTGGAAAACTCACCATCCTTTCCACCGCAACTTACACGGAATGGGGGGAAGGGCATTAAGTGCGATTTACAGCCGTGACGGACAACGTTTGATAACAACTGGAGATCGAGATAATCTTCTGTTGGCATCGATCGCCGATTTGACGATTCAATCTGTAGATGCTCAACAGTTAGTCGTCACGAATTTGTCATTGCATCCGACCCGAGACCAGATATTATCTACCGGGACAAATCGGACGATCGCCATCCGTCGGTTGGACGGAACGGTTGTGCAAACGATTGGCGACCATGACGAAGCCGTGATGGGAGCCGATTGGCATCCGAGTGGCGAGGAAATCGTCTCGGCAACCGCCTCAGCTTCTATTTATCGCTGGAATAGCCGAGGAAAACAACTTGACCGTTGGTCGGGGCACGCCGCCCCGATTTGGGACATCACTTACAGTCCCGACGGCAGTCAGTTTGCCACCGCAGGCAACGATGGTACGGCGAAACTTTGGAGTCGGGAAGGCGAGTTACTCCACACCCTCGAACATGATTCGGCCGTGTGGCGGGTGGCGTTCAGTGCCGACGGGGAATATCTCATCTCCGGGAGTGGCGATAAAACGGCGAAAATCTGGCGCAAAGACGGAACTTTGGTGACGACGTTAAAAGGACATCAGGCGGCAGTTTGGGGGGTGGCATTTAATCCCGACGGCTCTTTGGTCGCGACTGGCAGTATCGATGAAAGGGTCAAACTCTGGACGATGGAAGGGGAATTGTTGACCACCCTAGAAGGTCATACGTCGGGAATTCGCAGCTTGGCTTTTCGGCCCGATGGAAACGTTTTGGCCTCCGCCGGAGATGATAAAAAAGTGGTGTTTTGGAATATCGCCAATATTTTGAACCTGCAACCGTTGGATTATGCCTGCGATTGGGTGGCGGATTATCTGAACACCAATCCCCGCGTCACGGACGGCGATCGCGCACTCTGTCAACTCGATGAGGAGTGAGTATGGCAGGCAATAGGTTATAGGCAATAGGTTATAGGCAATAGGCAATAGGTTATAGGTGATGGGTTATAGGCAATAGGCAATAGGCAATAGGTAATAGGTAATAGGTAATAGGTAATAGGTGATGGGTGATGGGTGATGGGTGATGGGTGATAGGCAACTTTTGAATTTTATCAAGGGGCGAAAATCAAACCGATTTGAGATAATTCTCGCTGTGATAGTGCCTCCAAAAATATTGTCGGTAGAGTTCGCAGGCGGGACTCGCCATCAGTTGTTTGAGTTTCACCAAACCCAACCCTTCCAAAGCATAGGCGACATCCGAATCGAGGGGCACCGGTTCGGGACTCGACAACACCTGATAAAATCCTTGATATAACCGTCGATCGCGTTCCAAAGCCAGCCGCAGTTGACCCAAATATTCCCCATAAATCCCTCGATCCGTCGGGGCCTCCGCGACGAGTTGAGTCAAAGACCAATAGTGCGATCGCAGCCAGTAAAACGCCAATTGTAACAGATAAGGATGACCCCCCACCAAATCCAGCAAAGGCTTCAAATAGTCCAGCATTTCCATCTCCCCCGGGTCGAGATCGTAGCGCTCTGCCAACTCGCAAATTTGCGAAGCGGTGAAGGGCGGCAGTTTCAAATAAATTCCGACATTAAAGGGAGATTGGTTGGTCTGTATCGGCAAGGTTAATTCTCCGGAATAGGCGAGAACTAACCGCAAATTATCCCATCCATCTTGCGTGCGCGATTGTTCGTACCAACACCGCACCATCGCCAAAAAATGACCGGCCAACTCGGGAATGTTAAACAGTGAATGAACCTTGTCGAAAGCGAGAACCAGCGGCTCTTTCAATTCTTCCAAAACATACTCTTGTAGGTAAACTGTAAAGTTGGTCTTGCTCCCCGCCCCCTCAATCCAATAATCGTCCAAATTTGGAGCCAAATTTAACTGTTGAGTTATCGTCAAACAAATCCAGCGCAAAAATCGTTCTAAATCTTCGATGGTTGTCGGGTCAGCCTGTTGCATATTGACCACAACCGTTCGCATTCCCTCCCGCTCTGCAATGCCGTTCAGGCGGTGTATTAAAGAGGTTTTACCCATTTGATGCGGTGCTTTGATTCGGAGCAGACTTCCGGGTTGTCGGAGGGTGGTAACAGCCCAGGTTTCGATGGGAGGGCGATCGATATATAAAGGCGAGTTAAACACCAGCGGACAGCCCGGAAAATTCAGTTTCTCCCAACCGGAATTCGGCAGAGTTTCGACAAACTTTGACCTTTCGAGATTGCCCCGAGAAAATTGGCTGACAATCGACACAATATTTCGCTTTTTGACTTCGCAGC
The DNA here is from genome assembly GCF_055795065.1 of Lyngbya sp. CCY1209. Lineage (NCBI taxonomy): Bacteria > Bacillati > Cyanobacteriota > Cyanophyceae > Oscillatoriales > Microcoleaceae > Lyngbya > Lyngbya sp. CCY1209. The sequence continues at coordinate 917 of NZ_JAYFER010000517.1, read as the reverse complement.
CCAACCGTTCAGACAGGGAAAGCCACAGCCGGGAACCGATGTCTTTCAGATAACCGGGATGATATCCCGTTTCTTGAGACATTTGTTGATAGGATTGACCGGCAAACGTCATCTGCAATACAACTTCTTCCAACTGGGTGAGTTCTTGGGGAGCCAAAACATTTTGAATCCATTGCAGGGCTTTTTTGTGGCTATTCATTTGTAAGGAAAGGCATCGAAACGGTGACAAGAATTGACGGAAGTTCACATCCAGGACTATCATATCATGTTCGGTTCAGTTGCCCAATATCAAATCGAAACTTCCCCTTATCATTGAGCGATCGCACCCCACCCGTCACCCGTTGTTGGGCTTGAACCCCACCCGTCACCCGTTGTTGGGCTTTAGCCCCCGATCGCAATAGTTATTTTGACCCATCCCGATTGGCCGGCCACCGCACGCGATCGCACCCCACCGCCCATTCGTTGTTGGGCTTGAGCCCCCCCGATCGCAATAGTTATTTTGACTCATCCCGATTAGCCGGCTACCGGACGCGATCGCATCCGACCCCGATCTGACCTTTTCCCGGCGATCGCCCAAAAAGGTAAGAAAGGTAAGATTTTTGCACCCGAAAGGTCAGATCGAAGGTAAGAAAGGTAAGATTTTTGAGTCGAAAAGGTCAGATCGAAGGTAAGAAAGGTAAGATAAAAATTTCTGACTTTTCTGACCTTGACAGATTAAGACCATTTCAAATATGCTGATTTATGTCACAACTTTCTCAAGCTTTCACCGATCGCAAAGGTGTCTTTTGGCTTCGGAAAACCGGCTTACAAAAGTAGCAACAACTTGAGGATTTTCTCTTCAAGGAGTTGGTAGAGGCACATTGACTATGCCTTTAAGAGTTCAGTTTTGGACGGCTTAAGAATCCCCGCGTCTTTAG
>NZ_JAYFER010000516.1:0-13304 GCF_055795065.1 Lyngbya sp. CCY1209 | reverse complement strand
GCTGTGAGCCTTGAAATTGATTTCAAGGCGGGTCTCAAATTGGCAGATTTGTCCTAACCGTTCTGGCGGTTGCTATAACCTTGCCCCCGGCCTCCTGGAGCCTCCAATTCCCTAAGAACTGGCCGGCAGGATGTCCGCTTTGAAGTGGGCGGTTTTCAGGCGATCGACGATCGCGGTATTGTCTTCGACCCAGTATTGGGAACCGAAGCGAACCCGGCGTTTTTCCGGGGTGTCGCCGACGATCGCTTCCACGGAAACGGTGGCCGATTCGGGGTTGCCGCGACATTCTTGCAAGATGTCTTTGAGCCGTTTTAATGTCTCCACTTCGGCGATTTCTTCGGGGGTCAAATGCAGGCGGATCAGCCGGGAAGTGGTGATTTTGGGGGAGCTGTTTTGGTCGGATTTTGGGCGTGCGATCGCCCGCTGCACCAACTCGTCCGCCGAGTGCATGGCATCCACGATTATTTGGGTCTGGTCGTCCCGCTTTTCCACCTTTCCTTCCACGATCGCGATCGCATTTTCTTGGAGACAGTCTTTCACGTCTTCGTAGGAACTCGGAAATACCACCGCCTCCATCTGCCCCGTCAGATCTTCGAGGAGTAAAAACGCCATGCGATCGCCTTTTTTGGTCAGGTGGGGTTTGATATTGATCAACATCACCGCCGTTTTGATGGCGGTCTTCGGCCTTTTCTCGGGCAGTTGCGACAGCGTGACCGCATCCTCCAAAACCCCCGATTCCGACAGGGATTTTAGCGGGTGATCGGAGACATAAAAACCGAGCAATTCTTTCTCAAATTGCAGCTTATCCTTTTGGTGAAAATCGTCGGTTTTTGGCACTTCCGGCGCGGCTTCCTGGGTCGAAGCAGTCACCGTAGAATCTCCCAAAATATCGAACAAACTCGTCTGACCGACCGCCCGATCTTTCGCCCTCTTTTGCGCCCAGGGTATCAGTTTTTCCAAGTATTGAATCGATTGTTTGCGGTTGGAATTCAAACTGTCGAAAGCGCCCGATTTTATCAAAGATTCTAGCGCCCGACTGTTGACGGTTTGCAGGCTGATGCGATCGCACAGATCGGGCAAACTTTGGAACGGCCCGCCTTCTTCCCGGACGGATAACAAATGTGCGATCGCGCCGTCCCCGACATTTTTGATCGCCGACAACCCGAATACAATTCCGTCCTCTACGGGGGTAAAATCCACCCCGGAACGGTTGATATCCGGCGGCACGACTTCGATCCCCAAATGTTTGCAGGACTCGATGTAAGCCCGCACCTTGTCGGTATTGCCGCTATTTTCTGTCAGCAGTGCCGCCATGTATTCGACGGGATAGTTGGCTTTCAAATAGGCGGTCTGATAGGTGACGTAGCCGTAGGCGGTTGAATGGGATTTGTTGAAGCAGTTGGACGCGACCAACCCGTTGGCGAGGACAAAGTTATGATCTTTTACGACACCAATATCGTACACTTTTTCTTCGCTGACTTTTTGACGAGAAACAATTTTAACCACGGCGGTAACTCCTGAGAATCTGCTGGATTTTCGATCAAGAAATAGATTGGCAGTTTAAAAAATACGTTTTTAACTGACCTTCAGAAAGTGCCATTCTGCGCTTTTTTCAAGTTTTTTCAAATCGAGATTCCGTTCAAAAATTTCATCGATGGGCAATAACTGCCCGTCCTCGGTCATAAATTTATGATCCGGTGTCGCCCGAATCACCGTCCCATCTTCCAGGCGATATTCGTAAACTTCCTGGATGCCGCGATCGTGCCACTGGGCGATCGGTTGGGTGTAGACGTATCCATTTTTATCCACGGTATAAACCGTACACTCGATCTGATTCTCGACGATTTTACCGATCGCGATCGGCCCGTATTCCACCGTCAGAATTTCCGTGTCGTAGGTCAAACAATATTCGGCGAATTTGACCATCTGATCGAACAGGTGTTCGGCGATATTTTGGGCGACTCCGTTCCGCGTCGCACCGTCGATAAACGTTTCCCGGTGCTTCTGCATTTCCGACAGTTTTTTCTTACCCATCGCCCGCCGCAGCAGGTCCGCCTGACCCAAAGAATACCCCGCCAGATCCTGAGCCATTTTCATGATCTGTTCTTGATAAACCAGAATCCCGTAAGTTTCATTCAGAATCGGTTCCAACAGTTTGTGTTCGTAGCGGATCGGTTCCTTCCCGTGTTTGCGGTTGATAAATTGGGGAATCAAACCCGCATCGAGGGGACCCGGACGGTACAACGCCAAAATCGAAGAAATATCCTCGATACTCGACGGCTTCAAATCCTTCACGATCTGCCGCATCCCGGAAGATTCCAACTGAAAAATCCCTTCCAAACTGCCCAGTTCCAAAATTTTATAAGTTTTTTGGATATCCTCGGGCATTTTCTTGATCTCCCCCTTCGCCAAAATTCGCATCGCCCTGCGTTCTTCTGCCGGGAGATCGTAGGGGTCGATCGCCAAATTTTTACTTTTCCGAATGTAGTCCAAAGTTCGCTGGATAATCGTCAGATTCTTCAACCCCAAAAAGTCCATTTTCAACAAACCCAGGGCTTCGATATCCTCCATATAATATTGGGTGATCACCGCCCCGTCATTGTTGCGCTGCAGGGGCACGATCGCATCCAGAGACTCTTTGGAAATCACCACTCCCGCCGCGTGGACGCCGAAGGTTTTATTCGTCCCTTCGATGCGAATCGCCATGTCCACCCACTGGCGGACGGAAATTTCCCCCACCATATCCCCGGCATTATTTTTAATCGGAACTGACTCGTTATCGTAGGCGGCTTTAAATTCCGGCGAAGGACTTTGATCGGAAATCATCACCTTCAATTTTGCCGGTTTTCCCCGCGCCACCGGAATCAATTTCGCCATCTGATCGGATTTGCTGTAGGAAATCCCCAGCACCCGCGCCACGTCTTTTAAAACCGCCTTGGATGTCATGCGGTTGAAGGTGATAATTTGGGCGACTTTATCCTCCCCGTATTTGTCCGTTACATATTGGATCATTTCGTCGCGGCGATCGATACAAAAGTCCGTATCAATATCCGGCATCGATTTCCGTTCCGGGTTCAAAAATCGCTCGAACAGCAAACCGTGGTGAACCGGATCGATGTTGGTAATTCTCAACGCATAGGCGACCAAAGATCCGGCGGCAGAACCCCGCCCCGGCCCCACCGGGATGCCATTATCTCGGGCGTGTTTGATGTAGTCCCACACCACCAAAAAATAGGTCGAGAACCCCATTTTTTGCATCATTTTTAATTCGTATTCCAGGCGATCGCGGTAGGTGGTGTGAATCTCCGATCGCGTGGCGGCGTTGAGGCGATCTTTCAACCCCTCCCAGGTGACTTCTTCCAAGTAAGTATCCGCCGTGTGGTTAGGGGGGATGGGATAGTCGGGGATGCGCGGTTCTCCGAGAATGCCGGTGTAGGGTTCGACTTTTTCGGCGACTTCCAACGTATTGGCGATCGCTTCTTTGATCACCTCATCCGGGAGATGATCTCGGAACAGTTGCATCATCTCTTCGGCGGATTTCAAATACTCCGTCCCGCTGTAGCGCAGTCGCTTATCTTCGGTAATTAATTTCTGGGTATTGATGCACAGTAAAGCATCGTGGGCTTCCACGTCGTTGCAGGAGATAAAGTGGGAATCGTTGGTGGCGATAATTTTAACTTCAAATTCCCTCGCGAGTTGCACCAGCGCCACATTCACGATCCGATCTTCGGGGGAACCGTGATCCTGAATTTCCAGATAGTAATCCTCCCCGAAAATCCCCTTGTACCACTCGACGGTTTTGCGGGCGACATCCATTTTTCCCTGCAAAATCGCCTGGGGTACTTCCCCCCCCAAACAGGCGCTGGTGACGATCAAGCCTTCGTGATACTGTTCCAAAAATTCTTTGTTGATACAGGGGCGGGCGAAAATTCCCTTTCCTTGGAATCCTTTTAAGTGAGAAATTGTCGTCAATTTGACCAGGTTTTTGTAACCTTGGGTATTCTTGGCGAGGACGACTTGGTGATATTTTTTTTGTCGTTTTAATTGGGTGGTGACATCGCCATTCATCACATACATTTCGTTGCCGATGATGGGTTTAATGCCCTTGCCCCGGCAGAGTTTGATCAGTTCGATCGCGCCATACATGACGCCGTGATCCGTGAGGGCGATCGCGGGCATTCCCAGTTCCACCGCCCGACTCACCAACTGTGGCAGTTGGGAGGCACCGTCGAGGAGGCTGTAGTCGCTGTGGATGTGCAGTCCCACGAAAGACATGGTAATTTCTCCAATATTTTAGAATCAAAAATAGTGACAATTAGCCGGCGGGTTGCGTCAGCAGGGGGTCGAGTTTACCCTCCCCATCCAACTGATAGAGCTCGTCACATCCGCCGATATGGCGATCGTTGATAAAGATTTGGGGCACCGTCCGCCGGCCGTTGGCGCGATCGGCCATCAGGTTGCGGGCTCCATTGTCCCCGTCGATTTTATATTCTTTGTAATTCACCCCTTTCCACCACAGCAGCAGTTTGGCGCGGATGCAGTAGGGGCAGGTTTGCCAAGTGTAGATCTCCACGTCGGCTTTGATGTTTTCGGGGTGGCGGCCCAGGAGGGGATTGAGAAAGTCTAACATGATTTTTTTATAACTTGTAATTTTCGGATTAGTTGTAGTTGATATAATTGGGGTTTCTGAGTTGCGATCGCATCCGGTAAATAAACCTTTGCTCTTTAAAAATAGAGACGTAGTAGTGCATGACAAAAATGAGGTTGATCAGGAAAAACAAAGCCGTCAATAAAAATCTAAATATGGAGGCAAAATTGAACTCGGAAATCATCGTAAAAACACTGAATACGATGGAACATAGACCAAACCCCGCCGCAAATGAACTAAGTGTGAGAAAGCGAACTTTAAGCATCATCAATTCACAGAATTAAAAGCAATCGAGTCCGGTTGAATCCAGCCACCCCCAACACCACCGCCGATGGTACGGCCATCGGTCACACAAATTATTCCCGATCTGCGCCCGAAAGTCAAAGTCTTGAATCCCCCACACCCGACACCGGGCACACGGCGCCACGAGTTCTCACACTGATGTTTTCGGCAACAAAAATGGGGGCTTCCCATCAGGAGTTCACCGTCCGTTGCCTTCCCCTACAGCCGGGAAGTCAATCGGGTTCTCCGACAAAAAGCCCAAAGGTGATTGGAAACGATGGAGACCGAAACCTACATTTTGTTGAGTTCGTTGCGTAAATCCTCCAATTCCCGGTCAACGTCAGCTTTAGACGCCGAACCCTCGCTCGACGAACCTTCAAGCTGCGGTTGGTTAGCCGGGGCGCCCGAGAGCTGCGCCTTCATCGCCGCCAACTCGTCATCGACATCGCTGCCGGCTTCGAGAACGCGGAACTGTTCTTCCAAACCCGAACCCGTCAGTTCGGCCGCGGCCGTCGAACGCGCCTCCATTTGCAGAACTTTCTCCTCCATCCGGTCGAAAGCCGCCGTCGCGCCGCCGGTATTGATGCCGCCGAGAACGTTGTTGAGCTGTTCGTTCGCCTTGGCAGCCTGAGCCCGAGCCTTGAGCATATTTTTCTTGGTCTTGGCTTCGGAAATTTTACTTTCCAAGCTGAGTAAGTTGCGCTTGAGAGTTTCCACCTGGGTACTCTGCTGGTCCATATTGACCTTGAGCGTGTTGGCGGTTTCGACGTAGCCCTTCTTGCGCTGCAGGGCCTCCCGAGCCAGATTCTCATCGCCCTTCTGGAGTGCGAGTTGCGCCCGGGACTGCCACTGGTTGGCTTGGGACTGGGCCTGATTGTACTGCTGTTGGCTGCGCTTTTGTTGGGCGATGGCTTGAGCGACGGCCTGACGCAACTGGATCAGATCCTCTTGCATTTCGATGATGGCCTGTTCGAGGATCTTTTCAGGGTCTTCCGCCTTGCTGACCAGGTCGTTCAAGTTTGCTCTGACAACTCGGCCGATACGGTCAAATAATCCCATAATGATGTTTTTCCTTAGACGGTGTATGAGTAGTTTGGTCAGGGCAGGCCGTTCGGATGAGCCTGCTCAACATCAGTTAATCCGAGGTGACGGGTTTGACACTTCCCCGACCAAATGGCGGCGGGGAATCGGGGGGAGGAACGGGACGTTCGCGACGGCCGCAGGACTTTGCCGTTTCCGGGAAGCAACAAAAAAGACGCGGCCCACCCGGCGGTGTCAATTCCCATCATACTCTCCGGCACTCGTGCCATTGAGTTTACAACTTTTTTCGGGAGTTGCTCGAACCCCTGGCGATCGCGTCTGGGCCGGCGGGAGCCGAGAGCGGACGACCGGACAAGGCGCGATCGCTCGACGGATTGAAATCGCAATTGATTAATTCCAGTGTAACGCCTGGATCCGGAGTCCCGTACAAGTTGCGACGGAAAAGATGGCAGCCGAGTTCGACAAACTCTCAATTTTCGATCGCCTCGAAAAAGGCCTCGTCCAAATCGTACCCCAGCATTTGGGACATCGACTGCAGCCGGGAGCGGCTGGGAAGGCCCTGTTCGCGCAGCCAGCGGGTGAGGACGAATATTTTGTGCATCAGGAAAATTTCCAGGGCCTCCGGGTTGTACTGGATGCCTTCCCGGCGGTGAAAGGAGTGGGGGACGAGCATGGCCGCGTAGCGGGCCAACTCCCCCTCCCGCCAGTCGAGCAGGAAGGGGAGCCAGGGATAGCGGCTGTCGAGGCGGATGAACCAGAGCCGAATTTCCGGAACCTCGGACAACTCGCGGGGGTCTTGGGGGTCGAGGGGATAGTCGATCTCGAAGCGGAGTTGCTGTTCGCCCTCGGCGATTTTGCCATCCCGGAGCAGCGGCTCGATCGCCTCCCGGACGGGGGAGAGATCCAGCGAGTTCAGGCAGTTGGAGTCCAGTGCGATCATTATCGTCATTTAATCTTCACCTTTGCCCATCTCAAATCGGGCGCTCTGTCTTTTGGATTTTATCGGATGTGGGGGTTCGGGCCGATCGCCAGTTTCGCGATCGCGTGTTGACGTTCTATTCCCTACACCCTACACCCTACACCCCACACCCGCGCGCAGCGCCATCGCCCGAAAATCCCATCTCTTCGGGTCGGATATCGAGTCCGCCGCATTTTTCGATGTTAAATTTCGTTAAAAAAAACCGGCGAATTCCCCCTGCAATGTTAAGAAACTTAGCTAAAGTTGAATCTTCATTTCAATCAGCCGCCGCGGCCTTCCAATTTCCGGCGGGGGTGCTAGGGTGAGAAGCATTGCAATTTTCGATCGCCCACCCCGAGTCAATTCAAAACCTAAAGATTATGTATAAACGCAATTCCGAACGGGACCCCATCGGAGCCGCCGTCACTGCCGGTTTGGGAGCCGGTGTCGCCACGTCTTTCGCCGTCAGCCAGGGACAAAGCCCCTGGGTGGCGCTGGGAATCACCGCATTCTCCATCATCGTCGCCCTGCTGTGCGATCGCGCCGGTTTGGTATAACGTCTGTTGGAACGGCCGATATAGAATGGGGGAAACAATCACCCGGGATTCGACATCTAAAGGATCTCAGGTTCAATTGTTCCCCCTTTCTATTATTTTCCCGATTCATTATGATGGACTCTTATGCTTACCTTCACCTCGCCCTGAGCTACGAAAATCCCCCCCATTTCCATCTCGCCAACCCGATGGGGATTCGGTGGAAAAAACTCTCCACCCGGGCTGATCGAGGTTTTCTCTCCCTGGCCGTCACCCTCGCCGTTTTGAGCCTCGCCCAGGCGGCCCAAGCCCTGGTGGCGATCGGGGATTTCGGCTCGGAAGTCACCCGCATTCAAAACCGGTTGAGCGAACTCGGATACTTCACCAGCAACACCACCGGCTATTTCGGCGACATCACCCAGAATGCCGTCATTCAATTTCAGCGGGATAACGGGTTGGTCCAGGATGGCATCGTTGGCCCCAATACCCTGGCCGCCCTGTTCGGCACCGACTCTCCCGCAGACCCCACGCCCCCGGTGAGCGATCGCGACCTGATCGGACTCGGGGTCGGAGACAGCGGCCCGGGGGTGACGAACCTGCAAAATCGCCTCCGCAATCTCGGCTACTTCACCGCCAACTCCACCGGCTATTTCGGACAAATCACCCGCAATGCCGTGATCCGCTTCCAACAGGACAACTTCATTTCCGCCACCGGTTTGGTGTCCGAAGAAACCCTCGCCCTGCTTAACCAACGCCCGGTCCCCCTCCCGGAAATCGGCCTCGGCCCGGGGAGTACCGGTTCGGCGGTGGGAGGCATCCAACGGGTGCTCCGACAACTCGGATTTTATCGCGGCCCGATCACCAACGTTTTCGACCAGGCGACCGCCAGGGCCGTCCGCAACTTCCAGATCGCCTACGGCCTGCCCCCCACCGGCCGAGTCGAAGCCGCCACCCAAGCCCTCCTGGTGAGTTGGGGAGTCGTCGTCCCCGGCACGCCGTCCGTCCCCAGTTTCCCGAGCAACCCCCCCAACTCCCCCCCCATCCTCGTCGTCGGCAATCGGGGGACGGCGGTGCTTCTCCTCCAAAGGCGACTGCAACAGTTGGGATACTACACGGGAACGGTTGACGGTATCTTCGACGAGTCCACCCGGCGGGCGGTGATCGGCTTCCAACGGGCCTACGGCATTCCACCCACGGGCCGAGTCGATGCCACAACCCAGTTCTATCTGGTGCGGGTGCTGGCTCGAACCACCACCGTCAGCCAGATTCCCCAGGTTCCGGCCGTGACGGTCAGCCCCGTCCGCCCCGTCGTGACGCCTTCCGTCTCCCTGACCGTCGGCGACACGGGAATGGGAGTCCGCCGGATTCAGCGACGGTTGCGGGAGTTGAATTTCTACGACGGCCCGATCAATGGCTTCTTTGATGGCGGCACTCAAATGGCGGTGATGCGGTTCCAGCAAGCCTACAACATCACGACCACGGGGATCGTGGGCCCGACGACGGAGGCGTACCTGTTCAACTTAAATCGCCGCATCTTCAGCTACATCACCCCCTCCGTCGCCGCCGCTTCTTCTGATGCCTCTGACACCCGAGTTGAAACCCACTCCGCGGCGATCGCTTCTTCTGATGCCTCTGACACCCGAGTTGAAACCCACTCCGCGGCGATCGCTGCTTCCGCTGCCGCCGACACCCCTGTCAATGTCGCGGCATTACAAGAACGGCTGAAAATTCAGGGACTCTACAGCGGACCGATCAACGGCCTGTACGATGCCCTCACCCAATCGGCGGTGGCCAAAGCCAAGGAGTTGTACGGGGCGAGTGCCGAAGCGGTACTCTACAGCGGTTTGTAGGCGATCGCACGCAAAAAAAAGCGGGGAAAAATCGATTTTTCCCTGCCCGAATTGAAACGACATCGAAAGCCGAGTCAATCTGTATCCTCATCTTCAGAACCGGCCGTTTCCGCGATCGTTTGGGAACAGGACCAGTTGCTCGACACCAAAGACGGCCAACCCATCCGCAGCGCCTCGTGACAGACGGTGTGGATGGTGAGTTGGCAGTCGAGCATATGCAACCCCGATTTTTCGGCCTGTTTCAACCCGATTTTGGAAATGGAATCGTTCTTAAATTCGATGGTCTTGTTGCACTGCACGCAGACGAGATGGTGGTGGTGGTGGGGGTAGGGTTGGTTGATCTCGTAGTGCTTGTGACCCTCGGCCAGTTCCAACTCCCGCAAAATCCCCATCCGCGCCATCAGCTTCAAGGTGCGATAAATCGTCGATAAACTGATATTCTCCCCCCGACTTTTCAACAAATCGTAGAGATCTTCGGCGCTCAGGTGGGTACCCTTGGGCAGATTTTGGAACACGTGGAGAATGGTTTCTCGCTGGGGTGTCAGGCGCCACCCTTTGTTGTTGAGTTCCGATTTAAAAGAACTTGCGGTATATAGCGGCATCATTCAGTTTTCAATAAAGCTTTGCTACTGACAATAATACATGGGATCTCCAGAAATTGTCAAAAAAATCCGCTTATTGAGAATCAATAGCGGTAGCGAATTGGGGACAGAAATTTGATGGCGCTGCGTGTAGGGAATGGGCAATGGGGGATAGGGAACTGAAATCACCTCGAAATCAAGGTTTCGGGCGCTCTCCCCCAAACGAAACCGTGAACACGCGATCGCGATACTTGCGATAGATTGTAGGGGCGCAAGGCTTGCGCCCGAATTGGAGATTCTCCGAACGGGGGGAAGGGAGGAGCGAGGAGTGACTCTCCACTCCCCGGTTCCTACACCCTACACCCGACTCAACTCAGGGATTCCAGATAATCCCGCACCCGGTTGCGGCGCTTGGGTTGGCGCAGCTTTTGCAGGGCCTTCGCTTCAATTTGGCGGACCCGTTCCCGGGACAGTTCCAGGGCGCGGCCGATTTCGGCCAGGGAGTAGGGGTGGCCGTCGCCGAGGCCGTAGCGCATGGAAATCACGTCCCGCTCCCGGCTGGTGAGGTCGGCGAGGAGTTGTTGCAGGTCGCGGTGCAGGGATTCGCGCATCAACAATTCTTCCGGGGTGACATCTTCCGTTTCCAACAGGTCCCCGAGTTCCGTATCTTTGTCAGTGCCGACCTTCGTCTCCAGGGAAACCGAGCGGGGGACCCGCAGCAGCACTTCCCGAATTTGCGCCGGGGTCATTTTCAACTCGGCGGCGATGTCGTCGATGGTGGCGGTGCGACTTTTTTCCTGGGAAATCTGGCGCTGGGCTTTTTTGATTTTATTGAGTTTTTCGGTAATGTGGACGGGGAGGCGGATGGTGCGACTCTGGGTGGCGATCGCCCGGGTGATGCCCTGGCGAATCCACCAGTAAGAATAGGTGCTGAAGCGATAGCCGCGGGTGGGGTCGAACTTCTCGACGGCCCGCTCCAACCCCAGGGTCCCCTCTTGGATCAGGTCTAACAATTCCAAACCCCGGTTCTGATATTTTTTGGCAACGGAAACCACCAGGCGCAAATTGGCTTTGATCATGTGATCCTTCGCCCGCAGCCCCCGGGCTTGAACCTGTTCGAGTTCTTCCACCGTCAACTCCGCCAACTCGGCCCAGCGGCGCTTTCCTAGGGCCATCAGCGGCTTGAGTTGGGCGACCTCGACCCCGGCGGTGGCGGCCCAGCGCTCCAGGGAGGGCCGGTGTCCCAATTGTGCGGCCAGGCGATCGCGGGTTTTGATCAGGTGGACGTAGGTTTGCAACTCGCCCCCCTCCGTTTGAGCCGCGGCATCGCGCAGTTCGATCAGCCGCAGGTAGCGCTGCACGTTCTGAGCCTCGGAAACTTCCTCGTCCCGTCCCAGCAGGCGCACCCGGCCGATTTCTTGCAGGTAGAGGCGAACCAGATCTGTCGTGCGTCGGTTGGCAGACATCTCGGATGATTCGGCGTCGCTCAAGTCTATGTGGACCCGTTCGTTTCCGGATGATTCCATATCCCGATCCCCAGAATAATCTTGCAGGTTGTCGGTGGATTCGGTTTCGGCGTGAAAATTGGTGGCTGACATGATGGTTATCTCAGTTGCTCTCGGTGAAACAAAAATGGCTCTCCCAGGAGGTCTATGATGTAGATGTCCCGACGGATCGAGGCTGACGATGGCGACTCTCAAGTTGTCTGGGAGCTCGAGACCGCTCTTGAGTCTTTCAGATCTCGGTGTTGCCGATCAGCAATCTGAACCTTCAGTTTTCAAATTGGCGACTCCTAAAATAGTGATCCGATCGACAATTTGGGTTACTGTTTCAGGCTCGTTAGCTAGTATATAGAGATGGCAACATAAAAAAAGTGACCCTTGTCAGGTCACTGGCTAATCTTCATCACCCGCCGAGGGGGTTCCCGATCACTTCTCAACGATCCTCAAATTCTTTAACAAAAATATACAGTCAACTTCCCGCCGTTTTTGACGTTTCATTTCGGCAACAGTTCGATTGTACTCGATCAATTGCCAGAACGGCAATTCGGTGTTGGCCGTCCGGGTCATTTGTAGCAGGGTTTTTTAGACAATTATCGCCGGGGCCATCGCGATCGCCGATCGCATTCACAGGAAATCGGCGATCGCGATCGCAACTTTTTTCGCCCCAGTTCTCCCCAATATAGCACCGCCCATATGGGTGGAGACATTGCCAAAAGTTGAAAAGCTCTTGTCATCAACTTTTGACTTTTGAATTCCATTAGTTCGGCGTCCGGGGATAACGTTCCATCAGATCTCGCACCTGTTCCGCGTGGTAGGAACTGCGGGTCAGGGGAGAGGCGACGACCTGCAAGAATCCCAAAGACTCGCCGTAGGCTTTCCAGGCATCGAACTGTTCGGGGGGGATGAAATCGACCACCCCCAGATGTTTGGCGGTGGGTTGCAGGTACTGTCCCAAGGTAAGGATATCGCAATCGACGCCCCGCAGATCGACCATTGCCTCCCGCACTTCCGCATCGGTTTCCCCGAGTCCCACCATCAGCCCGGATTTGGTGTACATTTGGGGGGCCATTTGCCGCGATCGCCGCAACAGTTCCAGGGTGCGATCGTAGTCTCCCTGGGGACGGGTGCGGCGGTAAAGCCGGCGCACGGTTTCGGTGTTGTGGTTGAGCACCTCCGGTTTGGCGTCGAGAATGATTTCCAACGCGCCCCAGTTGCCGCACAGGTCCGGGATGAGCACTTCGACGGTGGTTTGGGGCGATCGCGATCGCACCGCCTCGATGCAGCGGACGAATTGGGAGGCCCCCCCGTCGGGCAGGTCGTCCCGGTTGACCGAAGTGATCACCACGTGATTCAAATTCATCCGCCGCACCGCCTCGGCCAGCCGTTCCGGTTCGCTGGGGTCGAGGGCCTTCGGCTTCTTCTCAAAATCGATATCGCAGTAGGGACAGGCGCGGGTGCAGGCCGGCCCCATGATCAGAAACGTCGCCGTCCCCGCGTTGAAACACTCTCCGATGTTGGGACACGACGCCTCCTCGCAAACGGTATTCAACCCGAGATCCCGCAGAATCCCTTTGACGTTTCCCACGCGCTCCCATTGGGGGGCTTTCACCCGCAACCAGTCCGGCTTAGACACCATGCTGACCGCCTCCGACCTCAACTAACATTACTGGTGCGATCGTGCCACACTCCGACACCAAATCTCAACAACCCGATTTTTCGGGGCGGCTTGTTCTGGACGGGGGAGAAATGATATGCTAGGATAGGTCAATGTGAAACTGAGTTCACGGGATGTAGCGCAGTTTGGTAGCGCACCTCGTTCGGGACGAGGGGGTCGCAGGTTCAAATCCTGTCATCCCGATTGATATCAAACCCCGATTCTGTCGGACTTGGGACGGCTTCCTGAAGCTGA
>NZ_JAYFER010000515.1:0-12489 GCF_055795065.1 Lyngbya sp. CCY1209 | reverse complement strand
GAGAAAATTTCCCGGAATCAAAGCCCCCAAAATTGGCGGTTTGGGGGCGAGAAAATTTCCCGGAATCAAAGCCCCCAGAATTGGCGGTTTGGGGGCGAGAAAATTTCCTATTTATCGGCGGCTCGACTCTCGCCAATCATCGCAGTTGACATCCCCCAAAAAATGGCTTCGGGGGCTTCAATGATGGAAGTCCCTATTTTGGGGTATTGGCGTTTAAAATAGGTGAGAATTCGGGTGCGATCGCCCCCAGTGATCGCGATTTTGGTATCTGAAAAATTTTCCGTCCAAGCCTTGATAAATCCCATCATTCCTGCTATGATAGTATAAATAATTCCGCTTCTAATTGCCCCGTCGGTATCGGAGGCGAAACGCGGGGGGAGATCATCCGGCAGGGCAATTTCCGGCAACGTTGCCGTGCGGTTGGCGAGGGCGGAAAACTGTAATCCCAAACCGGGCAAAATCGCGCCGCCGACCAAGTGGCGATCGCCGTCCGCCCCCGTCACGGTCAAAGCCGTCCCCGCATCGATTAATAATATCGGAAAGCCCAATTTTTCCCCCGCCCCCAACACCGCCAGGGCGCGGTCGATGCCCAGGGTCGGATACAACCCCCCCAGTGGCAAATCCTCCAATTTGAGAACTTTTAAATGGGGATAGTTTTCCCACCATTGAGTTTGTGCGGGGACGACGGAAGCCACAACCAAAGGTAAAGGCGATCGCCCATCAATCCAATTCCACCCCATTTCCGAAGGGGATTTTTGCAAATGGTCGGTATCCCAAGTTTCGATTAAAGTCGCGCCCCGAAACTTGCCCCAGTGCAGGTGAGAATTGCCGATCGCCAATCCCAACCAAAGGCGATCGGAGTCAAACAAATGATCCAACATATTTTGATAAAAAAAAATCGGTCAAATTTTGTATAATACAAACGTCCGTTTTTGAGCTTGAGCGCCCCCACTCGCCGCCTTTAATGTCAAATTCTCTATAATACAAACCTCCGTTGTTGGGCTTGAGCGCCCCCACTCGCCGCCTTCAATATTACCCGATTCCCAAAAAACCGTTAAGCTAAAAAACTGCCACCCCATCCGCGATCGCCATGTCATTCAAACGCCGCAACCGCCGACTCGACAACCCCACCCCCGAACCGCCGAAGCGATCGCGACAAACCCGCTTTTTCAACGTCATCTCCAACACCCCCAAACTCGTCAAACTGGTGTGGCAAGCCGCCCCGGGCTACCTCCTCGCCTCCACCGCCGTCACCCTGATTCGCGGCATCGGACCCGTCACCGAACTCTACGTCACCAAACTCGTCGTCGATCTCGTCGTCGCCAATATCGGCAACCCCCAGATCGCCTGGTTCCCCATCTTCGGACTCGTCGCCTTACGCTTCGGCTTGAGTGTCGTTTCGGAAGTCGCCAACCAAGCCAACGCCTACACCCTGCAAGTCCTCAAAGATCGCTTTTCCCTCCACGCCAACGGCGTCCTCGTCCGCCAAGCCATCCGCCTGGACCTGTCCCACTACGAACTGCCCGAATTTCACGACACCCTCAGCCGTGCCCAGCAGAGTGGCAGCGATTACCCGGTGAGAATTTTGGGCACCCTGACGGGTTTGTTGGGGCAGTCGGTGAGTTTCGTCAGTTCCATCGCCCTGCTGCTGAGTTTCAGCCCCCTGGTGATGGTGTTGCTGCTGCTGACGTCCGCCCCGGCGTTGTGGGTAAGTGTGAACTATTCCGGGCGCCGGTTTTGGCTGTCGCGATCGCAAACTCAGGCGGGACGGCGGGCTGATTATCTGCAACGGGTCCTCACCCAGAACGCCTTCGCCAAGGAAGTTCGGCTGTTCCGCCTCGGGGAATATCTCCTGCAACAGTGGGGGGACATCCGCAGCGAATTTAACCGCCAGTCGGCATCCCTCGCCCGTCGCTTCGCCTCGGTACGGGGTTGGGCGGGGACGGTGGCGAATTTCGGCTACTACGGCGCCTACGGATGGACGATCGCCCGCACGGTTCAGGGTGCGATTACTCTCGGGGATTTTACCATGTATTCCGGCGCCTTCGCCCAGGCTCAATCGGTGTTGCAACAAATCCTGCAAAGTATCGCCCAAACCTACGAATATAATTTGTACGTTTCCCAGTATTTCGAGTTTCTGGATCTCTCGCCGCAGGTGATCGATCCCCCCGATCCGAAACCGTTTCCAAATCCGATCGTCTCCGGCTTGGAATTGCGGGACGTGACGTTTGCCTATCCGGGGGCGAAACAACCGACGCTGCAACAGTTGAATTTGACCGTAAAACCGGGGGAAAGTGTCGCGTTGGTGGGGGTGAACGGGGCGGGAAAAACCACGCTTTTGAAATTGATTACCCGACTTTACGATCCCACCGAAGGGGAAATTGCGATCGATGGAATACCCTTAAATGCGATCGCCCTGGAAGATTTGCGGCAGAATATCGGCGTGATTTTCCAAGACTTCGCCAAGTACAGTCTCACCGCCCAGGATAACATCGGATTCGGCGATCTTTCGCGGCGAGATGACTTGGCTTCTATCGATAAAGCGGCGACTGCCGGGGGGGCGACAGAAGTGATTGAATCTTTGGATCAGGGTTACGAAACCATTTTGGGAAAAATCTTCAACGGGGGGACGGATCTGTCGGGGGGACAGTGGCAAAAAATCGGCATGGCGAGGGCGTTCATGAGTTCCGCCCCGATTTTAATTTTAGACGAACCGACGGCGGCGTTGGATGCGATCGCGGAGTCGGAATTGTTCCAAAGATTTCGCCGTCTGACGAAAGGAAGAATGACGTTTTTTGTCAGCCACCGCTTTTCGACGGTTCGCATGGCCGATCGCATCGTGGTGCTCGAAAACAGCCGTATCATAGAGGTGGGTTCCCACGCCGAATTGATGGCGGCGGGGGGACTTTATGCCAAGATGTTCAATTTGCAGGCAGCGAGTTATATCGGCGAGGCGGACCGTTGATTTTGTCGGGCGACAATTGAGAGCCGTCCCCCATACTGCGGTACAATTGAACGGGGGTTCTTATCCCCGTGTCTCCCCCGCTTGCATCGCCCATGAAAAGCCATTCCGCCGAAACTGAAAAAGGAAATCTTTTGATCGTTGACGATACGCCGGACAATTTGCGGCTGCTGTCGGCTACCCTCGGCGATCGCAACTACGAAGTGCAATGTGCCATCAACGGAAAGTTGGCGCTGATGGCGGTCAAAAATAATCCCCCCGATTTGATATTGCTGGATATCAAAATGCCGCAGATGGACGGCTACGAAGTTTGTTCGACCTTAAAAACCATGCCGGAAGCGGCCGAAATTCCGGTTATTTTTCTCAGCGCTTTGGATGATGTCCTCGACAAAGTGAAAGCGTTTTCCGTCGGCGGGGTGGACTACATTACCAAACCGTTTCAAGTGGAAGAAGTGTTAGCGCGGGTGGAAAATCAACTGACAATTCGGCGACTTCAAAGACAGTTGAAACACCAAAATTCCCGCTTGAAACAATTAAATGAAGATCTGAAGCGATCGAATCAAGAACTCGAACAATTCGCTTATATTGTTTCCCACGATCTCCAGCAACCCCTGCAGACGATCACCGGATTTGCGGAATTGATGCTGGCCCTGAAATCCCAAATTCAATTTGAGGAGGAAGCGGAAGAATACGTGCTCCCCATTTTGGATGAAGGAATGCGGCTGCAAGAATTAATTAAAAATCTGCTGCATTACAGCCGGGTGGGAACCAAACGGCATCCGTTTGAAATGGCGGACTGCAACGTTTTGCTGTCGGAAACCCTTGCGAACCTGCACCTGGCGATCGCGGAAAGTGGTGCTATCATTAATTATGACGAGCTGCCGACGGTCTTCGGCGATCGCGTTCAGTTGGGGCAGTTGTTTCAAAATTTGATCGGCAATGCCCTCAAATATCAGCGTCCGGGTGTTCCTCCAAAAGTTACAATTTCCGCCGTCAAAAAGGACGAAATGTGGCAATTCGGCATCCACGATAACGGAATCGGCATCCCCGCCGAACAGGGCGATCGCATTTTTCAGATCTTCCAAAGGCTGCACACGAGCCGCGAATATCCGGGAAATGGCATCGGTTTGGCGATTTGCCGAAAAATTATCGACCGCCACGGGGGACGCATCTGGGTGGAGTCGGAAGTGGGGACGGGGACGAGTTTTTATTTTACCCTTCCCACCGGTTAAATGCCCACCTCAAAACCCATCCGCCAGCCATGAATCGGGAACCCAAAACTTATTTTCAATTCAAACAGTTGGAAGCGGCGCTGGAAGAAAGCGAAGCCTTCCGGCGGGATCTGTTTCACCGCACCCCCATCGCCGTTGCGGAAATCTCCCCCGAGGGTCATTTTTTGGAGGTAAATGCGGCGTTTTGCCAGTTCGTCGGCCATTCCCAATCGGAATTGTTAGAGTCGGATTTTAACGCCATCACCCACCCGGAAGACCGCGAAATTTCCCGACAGAATTTCGCCAAATTGATGGCGGGGGAGGTGAAACAATATACCCTGGAAAAACGCTACCGCCACCGGGACGGACATTGGGTTTACGGGATCGTCACCTGTTATTTGCGGTTCGATTTGGCGGGCCATCCCCGGTCAGCGATCGCCCAGGTAATCGACATCACGGAACGGAAGCGATCGGAAGAAGAAATTCGCCAAAAAGAAGAGTATCTCCGCCTCCTCCTCGACAATATCCCCCAGCAGGTGTTTTGGAAAGACATGAATTTGGTGTTTCGGGGCTGCAATCAAAAATGGGCGGAAGCGGCGGGGTTGGAAAGTTCCGAGGCGGTGGTGGGCAAGACGGATTTTGATTTGTTTGGCGATCGCAGTATCGCCGAATTTTACCGGGAAAAGGATCGCCAAGTTTTGGAGTCCAGAACCGCCGAAATGAACCGGGTCGCCCCCAAGCAAAAACCGGGGCCGGGGGGGCGCCGAATTTGGCTGGATGTCAGCCGCATTCCCCTAGTGAAATCCGATGGCGAAGTGTTGGGAGTTTTGGGGGTATTGGAAGATATCACCGAACGCAAGGAAATCGACGAAAAGCTGCGATTGACGCAATTTTCTATCGACAAATCGCGGGATTATGTCCTGTTCAGCGATATCGAAGCCCGGTTTTTTTACGCCAACGAAGCGGCCGGTCAGATCCTCGGTTATTCCAAGGCAGAATTGCTAAAAATGGAGGTGCGGGATATCGATCCGATCGCCCCTCCCGGGGGCTGGCCGATCGCCTGGGACGACCTGCGGCGGGAAGGTTCATTTACCTTTGAATCCGAACATTATACCCGCAGCGGCGAGGCGATCGCGGTGGAAATTACCCTCAGCCATTTGGAGTACAATAACCGGGAATACGGCTGCGCGGTGGTGCGGGATATCCGCGATCGCAAACAGGCGGAAATCGCCCTCCAACAGGCCAAAGAAACCGCCGAGACGGCCAGTCGCGCCAAAAGTGAATTTCTCGCCCGCATGAGTCACGAATTGCGGACGCCGCTGAACGCGATCCTGGGATTTACGCAACTGATGGAACGGGAACTTTCCCACCATTCCGAAACGACCCTCCGCGATCATCGAGAACACTTGGAAATCATCGGCCGCAGTGGCGAACATCTCTTAGATCTGATCAACGATGTCTTGGAAATGTCGAAAATTGAGGCGGGTCGAATTTCCCTCAATCCCGGCAATTTTGACTTCCGGATGTTGTTGAATGGCATCCGGGAAATGCTGGAACTCAAGGCGCGATCGAAGGGCCTGACCTTGAATTTTGAAATAGCAGATGACATCCCAAATCATCTCTGCGCCGACGAAAGCAAACTGCGTCAGGCCTTGATCAACTTATTGGGAAATGCGATCAAATTTACCGAGGTCGGCGGTGTGACTCTGCGGGTGAAATTGGGTCAATTGGACGCTTCCAAACTGCAACTTTGGTTGGAAGTGGAGGATACCGGCCCGGGAATTTCTCCCCGGGAAATGGATCTGTTATTTGAACCCTTCGCCCAGACGGAAACGGGCCGCAAGTCGCAACAGGGGACGGGGTTAGGACTCTCCATCACCCGACAATTTGTCCGCCTGATGGGGGGAGAAATGCAGGTCAAAAGTGAATTGGGGCGGGGGACGATATTTCGGTTTGACATTCAAGCCGAAGTGGCCGAATCGACCGCAGAAAAGCCAGAAATTGCCACCGGACGGGCGATCGCCCTGGCCGAAAATCAGCCGGATTATCGCATTTTGATCGTAGACGACAACTGGACGAACCGCAAATTGGTGGTGAAGTTATTAAAACCCCTTGGCTTCCAAATTCGAGAGGCGGAAAATGGCCGGGAGGCGATCGCCATTTGGGAGGAATGGGAACCCCATCTGATTTTTATGGACATGAGAATGCCGGTGATGGACGGCTACGAGGCGACCCAGTTCATCAAGCGTCATTTGAAGGGTCAGGCCACCGTGATTGTCGCCCTGACCGCCAGCGCCCTACAGCAGGAAAAATCGATTGTTTTATCCGCCGGCTGCGACGATTTCGTTCGCAAGCCGTTTCGGGTAGAACGGTTGTTTGAAACGATGGCGAAGCATCTGGGGGTGCGGTTTATTTACGAAAAAACTGCCGCGAATCACGGGAAAAACGGCCCAATCACACCCTCCCAAACGCCGCCGATCAATTATACCGACCCGTCCGATTTGACGCCGGATTCCCTGGCCGTGATGCCCCCATCTTGGATCGCAGAACTCAATCAAGCGGCGACCAAACTGAATGGCAAGTTAATTGCGGATGCGATCGCCAAAATTCCGCCCCACCACGAATCCTTGGCCCGGATGCTCGCCCGGTTGGCGGCGGATTTTCGCTATGATATTATCATCGACCTGACCAGGAATTCCAAATAAATGACGCTCAATCGGTTAAAATTAAAAGGTATGATTTCGGCGATCGTTACTATCATTTTCGCGATCGCCTTGACTTCCTGCCAGTCGGTTCAAGCTCTGACCGTCACCGAATCGGACGGCATTTATGAAACGCGATCGCTCCACAGTCCCGACGGAATCGGCAAATTTTACATGGGGCGAGAAATTGCCAAAGTCATGGGACACGAAGCCGCCGCCTGGTTGGAACGGGACGACCGCGCCACCTCGGAAAATCCCCGAACGGCGATCGCCTCCCTCGGCCTACAACCCGCCGATGTCGTCGCGGATATCGGCGCGGGAACCGGATATTTTACCTTTAGAATATCTCCGTTAGTTCCCGATGGCAAAGTGTTGGCGGCGGACGTTCAGCCGGAGATGTTAGAGTTGATGCAATTCGTCATCGACCGAGAACAAATCACCAACGTCGAACCGATTTTGAGCGCCCCCGACGACCCCCACTTGCCCGAATCCGCCGTAGATTTGGCGCTGATGGTGGATGCCTATCACGAATTTAAATACCCCCGGGAAATGATGGAAAAAATAACCGAGAGCCTGAAACCGGGCGGACGGGTTGCCCTGGTGGAATACCGCCGTGAAAATCCGTTTATTTTGATCAAAGGGTTGCACAAAATGACGGAAAAACAAGCCGTCAAAGAAATGGAGGCGGTGGGTTTGCAGTGGGTCGAAACCCTGGAAACCTTGCCCCAGCAACATCTGATGATTTTCCAAAAACCGGGCGATCGCAACACCCGAACCATGCTAAAATAATACAATTTCGTAAATCCGGTTGTTGAGGCGCTTATGAGTCCGTTTCGAGTCGGCATCGCGGGTCCCGTGGGTTCGGGAAAAACAGCCCTGCTGGATGCGTTGTGCAAGGCGATGCGCGATCGCTTTCAAATTGCCGTCGTCACCAACGATATTTACACCCAGGAAGACGCACAATTTCTGATGCGATCGCAGGCTTTAGATCGCGATCGCATCGTGGGGGTGGAAACGGGGGGATGTCCCCATACCGCCATTCGGGAAGATGCCTCCATCAACCTGAGCGCGATCGAAGAATTGGAGGCGACTTTCAACAATTTAGATCTGGTCTTTTTGGAGAGTGGCGGGGATAATTTGGCCGCCACCTTCAGCCCGGAACTCGTCGATCTCACCCTTTACGTCATCGACGTCGCCGCCGGAGATAAAATCCCCCGCAAAGGCGGGCCTGGAATCACAAAATCCGATTTATTGGTGATCAATAAAATCGACCTGGCGCCCTTCGTGGGGGCGGACTTGAACGTGATGGAGCGGGACGCCAAAAAGATGCGGGGCGATCGGCCTTTCGTGTTTACGAATTTGAAGACCAAACAGGGATTGGAAACCGTTCTAGAATTTATCCAATCCCGTATGATCGTGGCGATCGCGTAGTGAAAATAACCCCCCTGCCGGGAGGTAAGGGGGGACGCCCGGAAGAGAATTATTGGCGTTCCAGGAGTTGTTTGAGTTTTTCCTGCAGGGCGGGTTTGATCCGGATGCGTCCCCGTTCGATATCCCGCACCCAACTCTGACTTTTACCCAGAGATTGAGCCAACTTTCGCTGACTCCAACCCTTGCGTTTGCGGTTTTCCAAAACCCAGCTTCCCCCCAGGGTCGAAACGGGTTTTTTGACGCGCTTCGTCCGAGTTCGGCGGGGAGTTTTGTGGAATTTGATGCTATCGAGATCGGCGATCGCCCGCCCCCACTCGGGGGGCAATTCAAACTGCAAAATCCGGGCGTTCATCAACTGAGAAAGTTTGTAGCGGGGGCTGGGATCGGTGATGCTGAAATCCTGCTGGGCGTCATTCATCCAAAATTCCAGAGCTTCCTCTCCGTCTTCCGGCAACGTCAACAATTTGACCCACATCGGTTGCAGTTGGGGCGGGTAGGTTACGGGGTCGAAAATGGGGTGGAGGCCGTAGTCGTACAAGACTTTTAAATCGCCTTCAAAGGTGCGGACGAGTTTCTTGCGTCGATCGCGGTCGTAGAGGGATTGTCGGACTTTTTCTTCCCCGTAGCCGATCCGCAACAAAGTGGACACGGCGACGGGTTGGGTTTGGCCCACCGTCAGCTTGAATAACAGCCACGCGATCGCCCGGACGGCGCCTTCGTGCTGTTGCCAATACCGCATGATGGCTTTCAAGATAAATTCGGGCAGAATTCCGGTCTGATAAAAGGCGGTTTTTTCCCGCGCCGCCTTGCGGTTGAGGAAGTATTCCGCCCAGCGTCCAGCCCGGATCATCAACGTCAGTCCGACCAAATGTCCGTCGGCCGGATCGGTGTGGTGGTTGATATCGAGTAGTTCCCAAACCGGATGTTCTTCGAGGGTAAATTCGCCGATCGCACCCTGGCGGGGCCAGTCCAAAGAAACGGTGAGTTGGCAGGGTTGCAACGCCAGGGATTCGATCAGGGCGAGTTTGGCCTGTTTGTCGAGATCTTTTCGCCGATCTAATCCCAGATAATGTTCGATTTGCTGGCTGTCGATGGCGAAGGGTTGGTCCCAGGGGCGATCGACATGGGTCGCCAAGGCGGCGTAGATCAGGTTCAGGGCGGCGGCTTTGATATCAAAATCGGCGATCGCCTGTCGGGCGGTTTCTGAGGTCAGGGAACGGCAGTCGAGGCGGTCGGAAATCCGAAAACACATTTCCCCTTCCCCCTTTTTGATCGACCGCCGGTAACAGAGTTTTTGATCGCGATCGGAATGCCAAGACAGGGAAAGACCTTGGGTGAGAATATTCGTCGCTTCCCAGATGACCAGGGACGAGGCGAAGGGGTTGCTGCGGCCGTTGGGGAACAGGTCAAAATCGGGGGACGGATAGTATCGAAACCCCCCGTCTGCCGTTTGCAGGTGACACGGCGACTTGACACAGCTCGAGATCAACCGATCGCGCACTTTCGCGAACTCCAACTCGCGCTCGGCCGGGGCGCCGATGTCATTGGGATGGCAGGAACCGCAAATGGTGCATCCGACTGTGGGCAGAGAATCAGGCATATTTTGACGCACTCCATATCTCCAGGGCATGATGACATCTAAACCGAGGGAAAAGCCCCTCCAACCGGCTAAAATCAACCGACGCTTTTTTCGCAGAATCCAACAACGCAGTCAATCCAAATCTCACTCTGTGGGAACCGAATGCAGATGTTATACATCATGCGATCTTGAGTATTGCAGTTCGCCCGCCGGCAATCTGTTAAATCTGAGCATTTTGAGCGATCGCGGCACATCTTCACATTTTTTTCATAAAAATTAATTTCGATTAAAAAATATTATCAAATTCTCAATTTTGCGACGATGTTTTTGAGTCAATTTTCTCTCCCGACGCTTTAAAAATTCGAGCCTCATCCGTGCGATCGGAGCCGGCGATCGCCCAATTTTTAATTTGCATCCGGATAAAAAACGCCGGGGCGGTGGACGTGGGGTTTTATCATCGAAAGATGACTTGCATTTCCGCTATTTGCGCTACAGATGGTGTTAAGATAATATAAAGAAAAAGTCGGTTTGTATACAAACTTAACATTCGACCTGTAGAGTTGAACACCAGCAACTATGAAAATTGAGATCGAAAGCAACGACTTTGACGAAAAGTGTTACTGCCACCTGTGCGGCAGCCCCTTCCGCCCCCGGGAGGTCGTCGCCCGGGCCTACCGGGATTCGGGGGAATTCCTCAGCGAAGTCTGTCCCGAGTGCATCGCCAAGGGCAGCGAAAGCATCAGCGATCGGATGCACCGCCGGGCCGAGACCCTGCGGGCGATCGCATCCGAACTCGACCGCCTCGCCGGCAGCGACATTTGTTCCCCCACCCTCGAACAGTTGAACGTCATGAACCAAGTCGTCAACGCCCTGCGGTAGTTTGGGGAGTCGGGAGTCAGTATTAGGGAGTCGGGAAGAGGAGGCCAGACCCCTCCGCTTCCTGGGCTCCCCTACCTCATCTTCCGATATCATGAAAGATGACTTCACCTGAACGAGGACTGTCAATGACGCGAATCGCAGTGATCGACTACGACATGGGCAACCTGCACTCGGTCTGCAAGGGACTGGAGAAGGCGGGAGCCACCCCCGAAATTACCGACGATCCGGCGGTCATCGGCGGCGCCGACGCGGTGGTTTTGCCCGGTGTGGGGGCGTTTGACCCGGCGGTGCAACACCTGCGATCGCGCGATTTGATCAGCCCCATCAAAGATGTCATCGCCTCCGGCGTCCCCTTTTTGGGGATCTGCCTGGGACTGCAAATTTTGTTCGAGTCCGGGGAAGAGGGAACCGAACCCGGACTCGGAGTATTTGCCGGGACGGTGCGGCGGTTCGCGTCGGAACCCGGGCTGACGATCCCGCACATGGGTTGGAACCAACTGCAATTCACCCAACCCGACCTACCCCTGTGGGAGAATTTGGGCGAAAATCCCTGGGTATATTTCGTGCACTCCTATTATGTCGATCCGGCGGATGCGGCCATCACCGCCGCCACCATCACCCACGGCCGCCAAACCGTGACCGCCGCGATCGCCCATGAAAACGTGATGGCGGTGCAGTTTCACCCCGAAAAATCTTCGACGAGGGGCCTGCAACTGCTCTCCAACTTCGTCAACCGGGTGGCCTCCCGCCAACAGACGGCGGGTTCGGCGTCGCGATAGTCGTCGGAATGGCCCTGAGAATTTACGGCAACCGCCAGCTCAAAACCCTCCCCGGACGGGACACCCGGCCGACGCCGGCCCGGGTGAGGGAGGCGGTGTTCAATATTTGGCAGCCGATCGCCGGGTGTCGGTGGCTGGACCTGTGCGCGGGCAGTGGCTCGATGGGGGCCGAGGCCCTGTGTCGCGGGGCGGCGAGTGCGGCGGCGATCGAACTCTCGCCGCGGGCCTGCCAGATTATCAAACAAAATTGGCAACAGGTAGCGACATCCGAACAGCCCTTTCGGGTTCTGCGGGGGGACGTGGCGAAGCGTTTGAAATCCCTGTCCGGGGAACCATTCGATCGCATCTATTTCGATCCGCCCTATGGGTCCGATTTATATGAACCGGTTCTGGAGGCGATCGCGATCGAGCGACTCCTCGCCCCCGGAGGGGAACTGATCGCCGAACATGACCCGAAGCGGGAGATGGTGGAAATTCCCGGTTTGGCGATCGTCCGTCGAAAAGTCTACGGATCGACGGCCCTCACGTTTTATTCCGGGAGTCAGGGCGATGCGTGCGATCGCCCCGCCGGAAATTAGTCAATGTTGAGTTGATTGCCACGCTTGTACTGCTGGTAAGCCGCGAAGAAGAGTCCGGCCAGCGTCACCAAAATCAGACCGAGGACGATTCCAGAGAGTAAGGGTTCGATCACGTTGAAACTCCTAATGTTAACTTTTGATTCATTACTTAATATCTCATATCTGAGTCCCGATGCGGCGAATTGGGGCGGGGGGGAAATCTGAGATTGTAGGGGATCGCTGCCATTCGCCCCCCCGTTAACCGATCCCCACTCCCCAATACCGACTCCCCACCTGCCCCCCCCGAACGGGATATAGCGCTGCTAGAGGGGGTGTAGGGTGTAGGGTGTAGGGTGTAGGGAGGGGAAATTCCCTCGACATCAGGGTTT
>NZ_JAYFER010000514.1:0-449 GCF_055795065.1 Lyngbya sp. CCY1209 | reverse complement strand
ATCAACAACGGCAGCGCCGACAACCTGCAAACCGCCGACAACATCACCTACACCTTCGACATCACCCCCGACGCCGATGGGGAAGTGACCGTGGATATCGCAGCCGCCATCGCAGCGGATATCGCCGGAAACGATAACACCGCCGCCACCCAACTCACCCGGACGGCAGAAGATAATCCCGAGGAAGATAACGCTCAGGAAGATACCACTCAGGAAGATAACACTCAGGAAGATAACACTCAGGAAGATAACACTCAGGAAGATACGACTGAGGAAGATAACACTCAAGAAGATACCACTCAGGAAGATACGACTGAGGAGGATACGACTGAGGAAGATACGACTGAGGAAGATACGACTGAGGAAGATACGACTCAAGAAGATACCACTCAGGAAGATACGACTCAGGAAGATACGACTGAAGAGGATAATCCCGAGGAAGATAACAC
>NZ_JAYFER010000513.1:0-23789 GCF_055795065.1 Lyngbya sp. CCY1209 | reverse complement strand
AATAGTGGTGGCAACCGTCTCCGGTTGCCTGCCGGTTGCTGATGGGCAAATAGTGGTGGCAACCGTCTCCGGTTGCCCGCCACCAAATTTGGCGGATCAATTCCAGATATCCTTTCAATCCGATCGCCCCCCATTCCGCAAACTTATGAATCCGAAAGGGTGGGATCGAGATCGAGGAGGGCGATCGCCTGTTGCCGACGTTCCCACACCGCCACACCCAATAAAATGATGACACCCGCGATCGCCACGCCCAGACTTCCGTAATAAAATCTTCGCAAATTGACCTGAAATTGTTGGGCTTCGTACATGGACTGTTGAAACGCCTCATTTCCGAAGAAAACCACGGACAAATCATCGAGGGAAATTGACCAAATTTAGTAAGCCTCGGGGACCGTCAGCAACACCCGATCTTCGGAAACTGCCATGTCAGAAATATCGGGATTTCCAGGAAGGGGAATTTTGGGGGGATTTTCCCAGTTGCGATCGAACCGCAACAGGTTGTCCCGGGCAAAGTTACCGTCCCCCACCAACACCCACCAAAACCCGCGACGTCAAACTCGACAAATATAGCGCTGCGCGCGGTCCGAGGCCGTCGGTATTAGGGAGTCGTAAACTGAAACGGCTTTTCTATAAGGGTTTGAAAATTTCTGACCCCATTTCAACTGTAACCACGTAAGCGCTCGTTGCTATACCGGATAGATTCGACCCTCATCCGCAACGGGAATCGCCCGTTTTTGTGATTCAGAAATATAGGGATTTTTTGATTTCGGATTGCGGACAAAATCCACCTGTCGATCCGGGGTGAGTTCGATTCCAAGCGGATTAGTTGACCAAGTTAAGATCCGAAAATTGTTGCTGTCCGCGACGGCGAGGGTTTCCGAGTTCGCGATCGCGATTCCGTTCGGATAGCGGAGTTTTATCTCTCCGCCTCGGGTACTTTCGAGCAATTTTCCATCCGCCGTCAACACTACCAGGAGATGACGGACGGTATCGGCCCTGCCCAGCTTATCGAGTGTGAAATAATGAGTGACCATTCAATCCGAATCAAAGCCCCCAGAATTGGGGGTTTGGGGGAAGCCCCCAGAATTGGGGGTTTGGGGGAAGCCCCCCAAACGGTAAGCTAGATGGCGGTAAAAATCTCTCAAGCGTTCAATTTAACCCCATGAGCAACACCATCGTCCGGGTTGTCCTGAGTCTGATTCTCTCGGTCCTCTTCCCCGCCGCCGCCTCGGCAGAAACCGTCCTCGAAGACATCCGGCGGACCCGAACCCTCAAAGCCGGAGTCCGACAAGACGCGGCCCCCCTCGGCTACCGTTCCCCCGAAACCGGAGAATGGGAGGGCTACTGCATCGAACTCATGGACCTGCTGGCGAACCGCCTCACCGAACAACTGCAACTCGCCGAACCCGTCCGAGTCGAATTGATCCAGTCCACCCTGGAAAACCGGGAAGCGATCGTTCAAGATGGGACGGTGCACGTCGAATGCGGTCCCAACACCATCACCCGCACGCCCAAACCGGGCATCGCCTATTCCGATCGCTTCATCGCCACCGGAACCCACCTCCTCGTCACCCAGGACAACGCCGCCGTCCTCAACCCCTCTGGGGCGATGGAAAATATCACCATCGGCGTCCTCCCCGCCTCCCTCACCGAGCGATTCATCACCAGCCGCTACTCCCTCGCCCAACCCGTGGAATATCCGGGCACCAACGGCCGGTTCGAGGCCGTCCGGGACGTGGGCGAGGGCAACATCAACGCCTTCGCCAGCGACGGGTTACTATTGGTCGGGGAAGTGCTCCGCCAACCCGAGAGCGATCGCGACGACTACGCCCTGATCCCCGAAGAACCCCTCACCTGCGAGTTTTACGGCATGATCGTCCCCGAGGGAGATCTCGCCTGGTTGAATACAGTCAATTCTCTGATTTTGGTCCGGGAAACCCTGGACATTCTCCGAGATCTCTACGGTCGCGATTCGGCATTTCTGACAACTTCGCAGGCCGCATTGAACAAATGTACGCCGTAATTGACGATCCCGAATTTCCCGGTCAACGGTCGTAAAAACGACTTGGGCGACACGCGCTATCTTTCGTGGATTTCGTTAACCTGGAATTGGGGAGCAAATGGTTCCCCACCGCAGTCAATATCCTTAAATCGCCGGAGGGGTTCAGAATCTGATAGTTTGAGTCATTTGAATCAGTTTCTCACCCTCCCGAAGAAATGCGATCGACTCAGCCAGGAAGCCCCGCGGCTTCTCCCACCCACCCGCAAGCTGGAACCGATGACCCAGGAGTTTCTCATTTCCGTGACCCCCGTTGGGGATGATGAATATTTGGTGCGGACGGAACGGACGCTCAATGTCCCCTCCGGCGTACCGCTGGCCGAAGAACAAGTCAAGTGGCCGGTGGATGAGTGGTTGCGACAGAGCCACCACCTGATGAGCGATCCGCTGTGGGGGGTACTCGAAAGCGTCGCCCGGGGGGACTCCGGGGATTTCGGCCGCCCCGAGGCTCCGCCGATGTCGAGTTTGGTGGAACTGGGCCAGGAACTCTACAATCATTTATTTCAAGGGACGCTCCGGGACAGTTGGACGAGCGCCCAGGCGATCGCCCACCACCGCCGGGAACCCCTGCAATTGCGGTTGGGGTTGAAAGGGTCGCGGCTGGCGAGTTTGCCCTGGGAAGTCCTCCACGAGGGGGGGCGGCCGATCGCCACCGGCACCGACATCCTCTTTTCTCGCTACCAACCCGGCACCGGATCTCGCCGACCCTCGCTCCGCCGGCTCTCCGGTCGGCCTTTGAAAATCCTGATGGCGATCGCGACGCCGGGGGACCAAGACAGCTTACAACTCCAGCAGGAAGCCCTGCAACTGCAACAGGAACTCCGACAGGAATCGGGTCAGTCCCGCCCCATCCAACTCACCATCCTGGAACAACCCGATCGCGAACAGATCACCCAAGCCCTCGAACGGGGCCAGTACCAAATCTTCCACTACGCCGGACACAGTAGCTACACCTCCACCGGCGGTGCCCTCCACCTTGTCAGCGGCCGCACCGGACTCACGGAAACCGTCAGCGGCGACGACTTGGCGGGGCTGCTGGCCAACAACGGCATCCAGATCGCCGTGTTGAATTCCTGTCGCGGCGCCTACAGCAACCCGTCCCTTTCCGAGGGCGAGATGCCCGAACTCAACCTCGCCGAAGCCCTGGTGAAACGGGGCATTCCGGGGGTGTTGGCGATGGCCGAACGCATCCCCGACGAAGTGGCCCTCACCCTCACCCGCCTGTTTTACCGCAATTTGAATCAGGGTTCTTCGGTGGATCTGAGTTTGAGTCGCGCCCGACAGGGGTTGATTTCCGCCTACGGTTCCCACCAGCTTTATTGGGCTTTGCCCGTTCTCTATTTGCACCACGAATTCGACGGGATTTTGACGGCTTCCTCCGCCAATTGGAATTTTGATGACTTTGAAGATCCGGAATCCTTTCTCAAGGATGATGAGTTTTTATCCGGTTCTTTCGACGATTCCCTCGATTTCGATGGCACGGGGGACGATTTCCCCTCATTTATCGGGGAGGAACTCGGAAAACTCCAGACCGCCCGACCCGCAGAAAAGGGCCGGCGCGATTCTCTCCTGGACGGGTCGGGCTGGCCGTCCCCCCCGACGTCGCCCCCCCAACCGTCTCCTCTGAAATTGGGGCTATTGTTGGCGATCGTCCTCCTCCCCCTCAGTTGGGGATTGTGGCGATTTCAAGATCGGATCGTACCCCTGTTGGGCGTCGGGTCCCACCTGTCCGCTTCCGAGTCGGCCGGCAACCTCAACTCCGCGGCGACCCAGGCGACGGCCTTGGAAGTGGCCCGCACCGACCAAGTTTTGGGAATTGCGATCGAACAGTTCGATCGCGGCAATTTGGGCGCCGGGGTGGAGGCGGTGACGGAACTGCTAGACCGGAAAGCCGTGGCGGAAGCCAACGCCGCCCTCGCCGCCGTTCCGGTACAAAATGCGGACGACCCCAGCATTAATTTTCTCAAGGGTCGGCTGGCTTGGCAATCCATCGAACGGGGCAACGCGGATTACACCCGGGACGACGTGCGCCGCTTCTGGGCTCGGGCCGTCCAACAGCGCCCCACCTCCCTTAAATATCAGACGGCCCTGGGATTTGCCTACTACGCCGAGGGCAATTTGGAACGGGCCTACCTGGCCTGGTATCGCGCCCTGGAATTGGAAGATCCGGCTTTGACACCTGATCCCGCCGCGCCGACGGCGGGGGTGATGACGGCGAGTGCCAAACCGACGGCGGGGGCATCAGAGGAGAATCAGAATCGCGAGGTACTCGACGCCTACGCGGGTTTGGGTTTGGTGTTGATGCGATCGGCCGAATCCCTGCCCACGGAGGAGAAGATGGTGCAGTTGAGCAAGGCTGTCAAATTCCGCGACAAGGTGCGATCGGAGGCGCCGGAGGCCTTCAAACCCCACGAATTGAGCCAAAATTGGCTCTGGTCTGGGGACATGATTCGAGATTGGCAACTGCTGCTCCGGCAAGGGTCTTGAATCGGGAATCGGGAAGTTTTGACTTTCCCTACCCTACACCCCATGCAAAAACCCGACCTCCGCGAGGAAGTCGGGTTTCCGGTTGAGAGCGGGTGACGCGATTCGAACGCGCGACATTCACCTTGGCAAGGTGACGCTCTACCACTGAGCTACACCCGCATTTCATCAGACTTTTCTCATAGTCGCACAGAAAAATCGGTTTGTCAACACTTCCGGAAACAAAATTTTCCCGCTCCCCGAAAAATGGCTAGACAGGCCGAGGAGGCGGAGGGAGGCAACGGGTGGGACATCCAGACCGCTTGGGAATCAATTCCCGAGGGCGCAAACCTTGCGCCCCTACTAGCTCAAATCATATTCAGATGATTGGGGAGTTGGTACAGACCGGATATCAGCTTGTCCCCTATTGCTAGCTTGCCTATTGCCTATTGCTAGCTTGCCTATTGCCTACTGCCTATTGCCTATTGCTAGCTTGCCTATTGCCTATTGCCTACTCCCTACTCCCTACTCCCTACTCCCGACTCCCGACTCCCTACTCCCTACTCCCTATTCTCAACAGCAGGGCGGGGTAGGGGTAGGAATGGGCGAGGGTGAGGGGAGGACCGGAATAGTTGCGGGAAACGGTGGAGGCGATCGCATCCAAGATCTCGGGCAATCGTTCCTCGGGGCCGTACACCTCCAGACTGACGCTCCACCAGTCTTGATTTTGAATGTGCAGTTGACTCAGTTCCAGGGCGCCCCCGGACTCCCCATCGAGGGAATGGGAACGGAGCGATCGCGCCTTCTCGACGGCAATCCAGGTTTTCATCTCCCGCACTTCCGGCGGGATCATCCGCTCCGCCTGGGGGTCGTCGCAGGGCCACTTGATCCAAATTTGGGCGCGTCCCTGCCACTGCGGGCTCACGTTCCAGACGCCCAAATCCTCCCGCCGCCACTTCAATTCCAGGCGTCCCTGCCGGTGTTTGAGGTTGAGAAATTCGCAGCCGGGAACGCACAAATACAGATCTTCTCGCGCCGGCGGGGTTTCCAATTTTCCGAGGCAGTCGGACTCGAACCAGCCCCGAATGTCGGCCGGGATTTGTCCGGGATGAAACCAGCGCATTTCTGCAGTTATCAGCATGGAATGTTTCCCCGCGATTGGGCGAAGCTCACCGGCAAAGCCGATCGCCCTTCTTTTTGTACCGGATGGGGGGCGATCGCGCACCTATCGGGAGGAAGAGATGGGGGCGATCGATTCAGCATTTCTTTTTCTTGTTGCGCTTGGGCGTCCCTAGGAACCCAAATCGCCATATCCCCCGCCTTTGTGATCAATCAAATAGCAGGCTTCCAAAAATTGATTCGCCGTCGTTTCCGGCGGTATCATTTCCATCGCGATTTTCTTTTTGATCGGCGTCGCGAATTTGACCCCGGGGAAAACTCCAATTGACGATCGCCCACCGAATTGACCCTTCGCGATACAATACAATTCGAGGATTCGTTAGTTTTGGGTGAGTAAAAATGTCGGAAATCGGGACGGCAAGCGAAACCATTGTCGCGATCGCCACCGCAATTGTCCCCCAGCAGGGCAGTATCGGAATCGTGCGGATGTCGGGTTCCGATGCCGTCGCGATCGCCAAAACCCTGTTTCACGCCCCCGGACGCCAGCCCTGGGACAGCCACCGCATCCTCTACGGCTACATCCGCCACCCCCAAACCAGCGAAATCGTGGACGAAGCCCTGTTGTTGTTGATGTTTGCCCCCCGATCCTTCACCCGGGAAGACGTGGTAGAATTCCACTGCCACGGCGGCATCATCCCCGTCCAGCAGGTGTTGCAGTTGTGTCTAGAAACGGGGGCACGGTTAGCCGGTCCCGGAGAATTCAGCCTGCGGGCTTTTCTCAACGGACGCCTTGATCTCACCCAGGCGGAAAGCGTCGCCGAGTTGGTGGACGCCCAGTCCCCGGTGGCGGCGAGGGCGGCGTTGGCGGGACTGCGGGGAAAATTGGCCGGCCCGATCCGGCGCCTGCGGGGGACCT
Organism: Lyngbya sp. CCY1209; assembly: GCF_055795065.1. Taxonomy (NCBI): domain Bacteria; kingdom Bacillati; phylum Cyanobacteriota; class Cyanophyceae; order Oscillatoriales; family Microcoleaceae; genus Lyngbya; species Lyngbya sp. CCY1209. Next base: position 17,232 of record NZ_JAYFER010000513.1, on the reverse strand, counting down.
GCCTGGATATTTTGGCGGAAATTGAGGCGAGGGTGGATTTTGAAGAGGATTTGCCGCCTTTAAATGAAGGGGAAATTATCATTCAACTCGAAAATGTATTGCGAGAATTGACGGAGATTGTGGCGACATCCGATCGCGGCGAATTGTTGCGGACGGGGTTGAAAGTGGCGATCGTCGGCCGTCCGAATGTGGGAAAATCTAGCTTATTAAATGCCTGGAGTCGCAGCGATCGCGCCATCGTCACCGACCTGCCCGGAACCACCCGCGATGTGGTAGAATCCCAACTGGTGGTGGGGGGAATTCCCATCCAAGTGCTCGATACCGCCGGGATTCGCAAGTCGGAAGATCGCGTCGAACAAATCGGGGTGGAGCGATCGCGCACCGCCGCCCAAACGGCGGATTTAATCTTATTTACCCTCGATGCCGAAACGGGTTGGACTCCAGCCGAAAGTGACATTTATTTCCAGGTAAAAGAACGTCCGCTTATTGTCGTGATGAATAAGTGCGATCGCATCACCTCCGAACAGTTAGAAACGGTGCAAAAATCGATTTTAAACCAATTGGAAGACAAAACCGCCCCCATCGTCGCCACCGCCGCCACCCTCAACCACGGCATTTCCGAGTTGGAAGAAGGCATCCTCGACGCGGTGAACGCCGGAAACCTCCAGGCGGCTAACCTGGAATTGGCGATCAACCAACGGCAAGCCGCCGCCCTCACCCGCGCCAAAGTCGCCTTGGAACAGGTGCAAACCACGATCAAAAATGGTCTGCCCTTCGACTTCTGGACGATCGATTTGCGGGGGGCGATCCACGCCTTGGGAGAGGTGACGGGGGAGGAAGTTACAGAATCGGTATTGGACAGAATTTTCAGCAAGTTTTGTATCGGAAAATAAGCAGTCTGTAAGGACACCCAAACCATCCTCGGACGACTCAACGCCTGTTATCCCTACGCTAAAAATGCCCTCCAACGGGGCGTTCAGCACGATTGGGTCAAAATTAACGCTCGATTGATTTCGGAGGCGATCGCGGCCCTGTGGCGGGGGGATGCCGGGGCGTTGGGGAACCTAATGACCTGCGCCCAAAGCGAATTCGACCGATACCTGATCTCCACCGGTCCCGAACAACTCCGATGGCCCCGAGTGCATCAATTGTTGGATGACGAACCGATCCGGCCCGACTCGGCGGCCAGGGGGTGAGTGCCCCGGGGGACGGGATGGGTGGCGCGGGACGAAGGAGTCCGAGGGGAAGCGATCGCCCGAATTGAAGCCGATTTTCCCAAAATGCGGGGATTTCCGCTCACCCTGAAGGGCGATGGGGGGGGGCGGTTCTCACCCGGCAACAAATTGTCAGGAAATTAGGTTAAAATGCATCCGTTTCCCGAATTGGGAGGAGCGGAGACGATGAAAGGACAAGAGAACCGTCGGGTTCGGAAAGCGGTGATCCCGGCGGCGGGATTTGGGACTCGGATGTTCCCCGCCTCCAAAATGGTCAAAAAAGAGTTTTTCCCGATTGTGGATTCCGAGGGAGTTGCCAAACCCGTGATTCAGGTGGTGGTGGAAGAGGCCCTCCACGCGGGAATTGAAGAGGTGGGAATTGTCGTCCAAGCGGGCGATCGCGAATTATTTGAAGATTTCTTTCAGGGGTCTCCGAAACCGGAATTGTGGCGCAAACTCTCCCCGGACAGTCGCGACTACAGCCACTATTTGCAAACCCTGGGGGAACGGATCACCATCTTGACCCAGGAACAGCAGGAGGGGTTCGGCCACGCGGTCTTTTGTGCGGCGCAGTGGGTGAATGAAGAACCGTTTTTGCTGCTGTTGGGCGACCACGTTTATGCCTCCGATTTGAAGGTCAATTGTGCCCGTCAACTGATGGAAGTTTACGAAGAAGTTCAACAAAATATAATTGGATTGCGAATGACTCCGGGCGATCGCATCCGCCACTACGGCTGCGTGGCGGGAAAACCCGTGGAAGAGACCGAAAATTTATTCGACCTGACGCAAATTTATGAAAAGCCGACCCTCGACTACGCCCGCACCAACCTGCGGGTTCGGGGACTCGACTGGGACCGCTTTTTGACCGTCTTCGGATTGTACATTCTCGACCCCAAAATCTTCAATCTCCTGGCCGACAACATCCGCCATGATGTCCGCGAAAAGGGGGAATATCAACTGACATCCTGCTTGGAAACCCTGCGGGAACAGGACGAGATGAAAGGCTACATCATCAGAGGTCGCAGCTTCGACACGGGATTGCCGGAAACCTACTTTCAAACCCTGGTCGAATTCAAATCAATTAACAATTAAAAATTAACAATTAACAATTAACAATTAACAATTAAATTTCGGGATTTTGTAGGGTGCGTTCCCACTCATCCATCGTCGGTCAAGGCGGTTGATGAAGGTCGGGAACGCACCGCGATCGCTGTCCGGGAAAATGGCGATCGCCCTCCTGCGGGAGGAGTCGGGGAGGGCGCAAACCTCGCGCCCCCGCGTCACGCTTCGCGTTCCCTTTTTCTCTCCTGGAGTTGGAGTAATATTTCTTCGTGATATTGGCGGGTGATGGGATAAAAGTAGGTGAGGATGATACCGATAATTAACATCACCGTCGGCAGGGGTCCGATCGCGATCCGGATCGCCAACAATGCTGAGTCCGGTTGTTGGGCGATTTCCTGTCCGGAAACCGACTCCACAAATCCGGCGATATCCAGGGCTTTCCCCACCAAAAAAATCCCGATCGCCAATCCCATTTTTTGCAATAATACCATAAAGGAATAAAAAATTCCCTCCCGCCGCTCTCCGGTGTTGAGTTCATCGTAATCGATGACATCGGTAATCATCGACCAGGGGACGAGGTAAGCCGTGGAGACGCCCAACCCGGCAATAATTGCCAAAATATACATCAACCCCACCTGTCCCGGTCGCAGGAAAAATAACCCCGCCTGGGCGATAATCCACAATCCCATTCCCATCAAATAAACGGCCCGCCTCCCGTACCGTTCGCTGACGCGACTCCAGGGAAATAACGCCACCAATGCCGTGCCCTGAACCGCGATCGCAACTTGGGGAAATGTCGCTTCCGGCAGGTCCATGCAGTACACCACGAAATATTGCAAAATGGAGGCCGTCAACTGCACCGCCAGCCAGGAAAATAAATAAATTCCGATTACGAATAAAAACGGGCGGTTGCTGAAGGCGATTTTCACCTGTTCCGATAGGGGTAACGTGGTGGGTTCGTCTTCCTCCCCCGTCGCTGCCTGCACTTCGGCGACGCGAGCGCGGGTGCCCAACACGCACCAGAAAATCGGCGGGACCGCCACCAAACTGCACACCAATCCCAAAATCATATATTTGAGGCCGGGGTCGTCCGGGAACATCGCGAAGATGATTTGTGCCAAAATCAGGGAAAAAATACTGCCCCCCAGGGAAAATGAGAACCGGAATCCGTTCAATGTGGTGCGTTCGTTGTAGTCCCGGGTCAGGTCAGGGGTGAGGGTGGCGTAGGGGAGGTTGACCGCCGTGTAAGCCGTGTGGAAGGCGATCGCGATCAGGACGTAGTACCAAAACTGCACCCAGGTATCGGTGCTCGGGACAATCCACAGCAGGAAGAAAAACAGCCCGAAGGGAATTGCCCCGAACACCATCCACGGGTAGCGGCGGCCCCAGGGGTGGCGGGTGCGATCGCTCAAAACGCCGATAATCGGGTCGTTCACTGCGTCCCAAATTTTCCCCACCATCGGCACGCTGGCGGCCAGTCCGGGGGGCAGTCCCGCCACCGTCGTCAGGAAGAATAGCAGGAAAAAGACTAATATATTGACCGTCATCGCGGTTCCCAAGTCCCCGGCACCGAAGGCCATTTTCGTCCAAAACTTCATTTTGGGGATGGGAAGCGTCTCCGGGGACTCGGCTGAGGAAGAATGGCTCATAGATTTTGCGGCTCAAACAGCAATATTAAACCATGATCCTCTCAGATGGACGGGTTTTCAGCAAAGTTTCCGATCACACCCCCGGATGAAGCCCACTGGTGCGATCGCAGATGTTGTATGGTTAATGATCAGGAGCCGATTGAATCAGAAAAAATATTCATTAATAGGGGTCAGAAAGAACATCCCATGACCTCTTGTATCTTTCAGGATAGCAGATTCTATCATGTCCGCTCAAATTATTTTTGTAAAAACGATGTTCGGACTTTGACAATCAGAAATTGATAGGATCGCTGATTTTCCGGACTTGATATTCGATGTCCCCATGATGATGAATTGTCAGGGTTTGATGATGGAATTGAGAGCCGTTTAATGAAGAGTTGTTTAATTCTGTAACAAATTGTAAATAAGGTGTCTGACTGATGGGGAAAGAATCTTAAGATAGTTGAAAGGGAGAGGAGGATTGTAAGTCAATGGACTCCATCTTCTTCCTTCGCCCCTGCTACTCCAAGGGTTTCCCTTGCTAAGATTATGTCTTTAACCCGAGCCTTACCTTCGCTCCAACCCGATCGACTCAGAATTCCTCAAATTAGTTCCACTGTATCAGCCCTGGTTGCTATATTTTTGGCGATCGCCTCCCTGTCCTTTGCCGCAATTTTCATCCGCCTGAGTGAGCGAGAACTGGGGCCATTTTCCACCATCCTCCACCGATTTTGGATTGCCTTTTTAGTCTTGGGGGTGATTTATGCCCTCGAACACTGGAAAACTGGGGAGAGTCCGGAGGCAAAACCGAAGGTTGAAGCGCTGAATCGGCGGGATCTGGTTTTGTTGATCGGTGCCGGGGTCATGTTTTGGGGATGTCTGGCGTTTTGGGCTTGGTCCCTGACCCTCACAGGTGTCGCTAATTCAACGATTTTACATAATCTAACGCCGTTATTTACCACTCTGGGGGCTTGGGTCATTTTCCACGAATCCTTTGACCGGCGGTTTTTAATGGGGTTACTGGTTGCGACGATCGGGGCGATCGCTCTGGGATTGGATGATTTCCAGGTCGGCGCCGAACACCTGAACGGGGATATTGCCGCCTTATTATCCGCCGTCTTTTCCGCCGCCAATTTGATGTTGATCGAAACCCTGCGCCACAAATTCCCCGCGACGGTGATCTTAATGTGGTGTTGTGGTGTCGGTACAATTCTCTCGTTACCGGTTGTCTTACTGGCTGAAGATCAACTGTTTCCCGTCACCCTTTCTGGATGGATGGCTGTGATTGGGTTAGCGATCGTTTGCCAAGTGGTGGGACAAGGGTTACAAGCCTATAGCCTCAAGCGTCTGTCTTCGGGTTTGGTGGGGATTTTCCTGTTACTCGATCCGGTGTTTGCCGCGATTATTGCTTGGATCGTGTTTGTTGAAGGCTTGACGCTGGTGAATACTCTCGCTTTTGCTACGGTTTTGGGGGGAATTTATCTGGCTAAGTCGAGTCAGTACAGCGATCGCATCCTCAGTGAAGAGGCGTCTGCCTAGACCTCTCTCGTCTATTAATATCCATCGTTAGGGGCGAAAAACTTTCGCCCCGACTTAGACCTTGCTTGAAAACTTGAGCGGGTACTCCCATTACAATTGCATGACTGGGAACGTTGCGCGACTCCCAACTCTTCGCAGCCACTCAATCAATATGATAGGTTTATTCAGGTTCTTTATTATTATTGTCAATGCTACCAAATATAGGAGATATTTTCTGGGACTGCACTCTTCTAGTTGTCGGGGATTGAGAAGTTTCCAAATCGGTATTAGCTACCTCTGATTTCGGCGATTTTTCTCGATCTGACTCTGTCAATTTTTCACTATGTTTCGGATCGGAATTTGGAAAATCATCGCCGAATAAAGGATTGATATCTTTTGATGTATCAATATTGGTCACTGAAGGAGCGGGCAGAGGTTCAACAGACTGAGATGGGGACTGTTCTTCCTCAAAAATAGAAGGCAAGGAAGAGGATTGAGTTTTTGATGAGGTTTGAGGTTTTGAATTCGATATCACATCATTATTACTTGACTGAGTAAATAGTTCGGGAAGCTGCAAATAACTGGACTCGTTCTCATTGTCAGCTTCGTCATCTAATCGGTTTGTTTCTGCGGTAAAAATTCCATCTTGAAGTGTTTCTCCTCGACGAATCCGGGAAGATGACCACGATGTCGTTTGATCGAGTTCCTCGGAATCTTGAGTTTCTGTAATATCGGAAGGGATAGACGTTGAAAATGAAGAATCCAATTCAGATAATTCAGAACCATCTATGATTTCCGGTTCTGTTTGATCTAATTGTTCCTGTGAGGTTGGATTTGAAACATTACTCAGCCCGGTTTCGGGTTCCCATAAAATACGATTCGGTATAACCCAAGTCGAATCTTCTGTCAAAGATATCACATGAGCCGTCACAGTAATTCTTCGTTTTAAAGATGCTGAGACCAGAAAAATATTGCCAGATACTAAAGTGTCTTCCGGCATTTTGTCAACACTTATATTGACCGAGTTTAGCCCCGGTTTGAGTTTGTAATTTTGTATATTTAAACCGGAAATATCGGTCACTATTTTGCAATCAACTGGGACAAAAATTTTGACGACAAAATGATATTCTTTTCCGTAGGCTAGTTGACCCACGTTCAAACATTCTGGATACTGCCATTCGCCTTCTTCTTGGGGTAATCCCATAACAGAACCTCGTACTTGTATATTATCAAACTGTAGATTGATTCCTGATTTGACCAAAATCGCGCATTGATCGCGAGAATTACTCCGTTGCTCTCCTGTGACTTCAATTCTCAGATTTTTCAAGCTGACTCCCGGAGATTGAATGAGTAAAACAGGCCCAACTTTTGACCATAGGGTTGCCCCTTGCCCATCCAGGATCATCGGGTGATTAATGATAAGGGGACCCGGATATTCTGCTTTTGGAGGCCACAACTGGAGCGTAGAGTCATCCGGTAAAGTATTTAGTTTTTCTTGAAGGCTGTCTCGGCTAGAGGGAGTAAACTGTTCTGTTATGGGAGGTTGATAGACAGTGACTTCTTGTTTTTTCTGGCTTGGCCCAATCTTGGCAGCTTCTGAATGAACAGGATTTTTGACTTGAGTATTCGTTACTTTTTTGGTATTTTTTATTCCGGCTGCACTCTTTTTGATGCCTTTAGAGGGCGAATTTTGTCGGTTATTATTGCTTTTTTGTTGAGGTGAAATACCCAGAAATTTTTTGATATCTTCAATCCATTTAGACATTGATTAATAACTCCCATTCCTCAATTTATATTCCAATCATTCGGCTTGACATAATTAATGTTTAGGATGTGAACTCAGCCATTTGAACTTCAACCATTCTAGATCGAGGTTCTTTAGAAAACCGAAACTGGATGCCATGGTCAAGTTTAATTGCACTTCCCGGAGGAACTAAATTGCCTTTGGATGACATCAACGAAGTCAACTCCTGGTTAATGAGCAACCAATTTCCTTGATAAAAAACACAATAAGCTTGGGGGGTGCGATCGGCTCCTTCTCCCGGAAAAATATTGTCAAAAATATGCCATTTAAACAGCGATAAGTTTTGATAAATAACCAATTTTCCATCCCCAATCCATTGTCCCGGACGTCTTTCTTTACGCAGCTTCAAAATCGGAACTTTTCCTTTGGGTTTTGAACCACAAAAAGGACACTTTGCATGATTGAAATCATGTAAAATAAACCATTTACTCGGACAATAATGATTTGCACATGGAAAAAACATATCCCAGGTTTTGATCAAAGCTCGCTCCCATTCAATGGCGGGTGGACGAAGATGGGGAGAGTGCAATCCTTCAATAAATGCTTTCCGAAAGAGTTGACTTAACTGCGGCCCCAAAGCAGTAACAGGAATTTGTAAATCTTGAGGACGATTAGAAGTATCGCTAGGATGTTCAATAAATAATGCTTTTGAACCCATTTCTAGACGCTCTTGCTCTTCCGCCGATGCCGCCGGATAAGTTCTGGGACCTTCTAAGGGATGTCTCCCCAATAAATATTGATACAGCAGAACCGCAAGGGCGTGTTGATCGGTGGCAGTGGATGGATGTTTCCGTTGAGGATCGTTGAGGGGTAAATGAATGGTTGATAAGACTTCTGGGGCAATATATCCCCTTGTTCCCAGCACATCGGGTGGAAAAAGTTGAGGAACAACTAAAGAGTCAATATCAATGATCAGGCATTCTCCAGAAGTCGGATCGATCAAAACGTTTTTGTTAGATAAGTCAGAATGAGCTAATCCGGCTTGATGTAAACGTCTGACTGCTCGTGCCAAACGAATACAAATTTGAAAATAATTAATCCACTTTCCTTTTTCTTCGGGTGGCAATATAGAGCGAAGTTTGGAACGAACAAACCAGGTACTTTCTTTTTCTTTTCCTTGTAACTTTCCCGTTTCAAAAAAATAATTCCGAGGATAAACAGGGGTAATCACTCCCAATGAAGGTTGAGTCACGATCGCCGTCGGCCAACAAAATAGGTTTTTGAAATAATCTCCATTAGTCCCAGAAGCAGGATCATATTTGTTTAAGATGGCTCCAAGTCGAGATAACCGATTTTTATCTGAACCGGCATTCGGATCTTTGTAAAAGCAAATAACCGCCGTTTTGTCCGCCGTAAAATAGACTTGCTTCATCGCACCTTCCCCAATCATATCGGGGATATATTCAAGGATGCTCCCATCTGCCAAGGTTGCAATTGCCATCAATTTTCCTCCCGATATAAAACAACCAACGTGCGATCGTCAAAAGAGCCTCTTCGGTAGTAGGAGTCCAACCAAATTTTTAATTTTTCGTGTGACTCCATTTTTTCACATTCCGAACACATTTGTTCCGTCAAAATCCCGGCATTTAATAAATCGGGAGATGTCAGTACCTCTTTAATATCTTTGTCCAACTGTTTGGCATACTTGGCAATAGAACGGATTAAGACTTTTTTAGGTTCCTCAGAATTTGAGGCTAAAATTCTTTCTACTTCTTCATCTTGAAAATCGGTTTTTTGTGGTTTTTTTTCACTCTCTTTTTTGTCAAAATTAGGAATATTTATAACTCGATTTAAGATTAAATCTCCATACAGTTCCAACATACCTGGATCGTTGGGAAAGTAGTCATCTGAAACACCATCTGTCATGAGCATCAAGGCTTTTAGATTGCCAATGAAAGGAAAAGTTTTTTGGACAAGATTAGAAGGTTCTAACTTTCTAGCCGAAGTCAGAAAATCAGTTTGTCCTCCATGCTCTCCAATATCAGGTTTTCCCAATAATTTTAAATTATATTCATGGGAAATAGCAGCCAACATTCCATCTCCAATTTGGCAAGTTAAAACAAAATCATAGCTAGAATTTTCTTTTTCTACCCGAATTGTTGTGTGGATAGCCAGAAGTAGAGTGGCTGACAAATCTTTGGTATCAAGTTCTTTGTTTCCTGCTGCTTTATCGTTGTAACCTGTAAAATTCTTAAGATAACTTGCTTTATTTTCAACCGCTTTATAAGCCTCATTTAAAGCCCCGTATAAAAAGTTTTGCAATTCCTTTACATCTTCTCCTTTAAACATCCCGTCCTGACGACTCAAATCATTTTCTAAATCTGTTTTTATTTGCCGAGAATCGAGACAAAATGACTTGAGAGAATTCTTCAATGATTTAACCGCTTCTTTACAAGAACTCTTGGCACCAATTCGAGAAAACTTTTTAGATCCTGCTCCATCAGCAACTGCAATAATTGTCCATTTATCAACGGTATCAAATTCAAACCAATCATCACAATTAGTTCCTTGATGTTTGTGCATTTTTCCTCTGACTCTGGCTCCGATCAGTTTTAATCCTTCTGAAGATTGACCTGGTTTAGGATAAAATTCGTCATGAGGTTTTGGTTCCGTATCTTGATCGGGAACAGGACGATACTGCCAAGGCGGAGTAATAGGGGTAGAAGTTGCTTTAGGCTGATCAAGTTGTTGCTGATTGCACTCTCGATGAAATGTTTCCTGGTTTTGAGAATTGTCTAAAACTTCTTTTTCGGGTGGTTCAGGATCTCCTGAACTCCTGTTAGCTGGATTTTGAGGATCACTAGATGAAGGGTTATTAGCTTTTATCAAATCTTGGTTTTGACGTGACAATTCGCCATCTTGAATGGATTTTCCTTTGGATACTTGAGATTGATCAATTATAGGAGGCTCGGCTGGAGTTATGGTAGCATTTTTCTCTACTTTTGGAACCGGAAACAATTGTGGATCTTTTGTCAAAAATTTACGAATAGCAATTTTGAATTTATCCCTAAATTCATCTTCCTTAAAATAATCACGAAACTCGTCCCATTTTTTTTGTAACTCATCTGAATTTTCGATCAGACCAAGTTTCCATAAAACTGCTTTAATGAATTCTTCATTTGAATTTTTATTAGAGTCATAATCAGACATAATTTTTATTAGCCTTTGGTTAATGATTGGATCTTAATGGTGGTGTCGATGCACCCGGATTGGGTGCATCAGCCTAGTATTAAGGAATAATTTGGATTCCTTGAGGAGGGGGAGGTAGATTGATCGGTTGGTTATCTGCCATCACCTGAGCCACACTCTGAGAACTTTGCTTGATTGACTGTGATACCCACTTAAAGAACTGTTTGAGAGTATCTGGCTGCAAATTATCTAACTTAACTACAATTTCTGTCAGTTTCTTGAGCGTATATTCGTCGGCTCCTGAGCCAGCCGCACAGGCAATAATATTGGCGGGTTTTTTCTGTTTCAATTGATCTGCCGCTTTTTCCCAAGTATCAGTTGGCATCCCATCTGTCATCAAAAATACTAATGGTTTCCAATCCCCTTTTTGGGCGTCGCTGGCTTTTTTTACCTCTTTATCGAAACATTGGGTTAACAGTTTTAAGGCAGCACCTAATGCCGTCGTCCCTCCCGCAGAAAGTAAAGGTGGCTGAAATGTCATTAATTCAGTCAGGGGACAAACTTGTTGGGCGGTACTTTCAAAAGTAATAACAGAGAGGTAAGCGGTTTCTATGGCATAGGGTTCACTTTGCAGTTCGGCTACCAGTGCTTTAACCCCTTGATTGACAGCTTCAATGGGGTCGCCGGACATCGAACCGGAACAATCTAAAACTAAATAAACGGGCAAACGACGAGATGACATAATTTTTCTCCTGACACGAAATGACTCAAAAAAAAATGTTTTTACAGTTGAACTAAGTTGTCTCCATCTAACCCAGATTTAGATCGGAGCTTGATCGACTTGATTGATCTCGGTTGTTTTTGGGAACAACAACCGTTTGATAAATTTTTTGACCATAGACTTCCAATTCAAATCCTTGAGTATTCAAAGGGAGCGTAAATGAAACTTTTGCAGGAAAACCATCGGTATATTTTTTGACGATTTTCCCGGAATCATCGTAAATTGTTGCAGTCGGAGCAACAATTTGGTTTTCATCCACAACTTCAGCAAAAATCTCAACTAAAGAACTCATTTCAGTAGCGATTTTATGATCCCAAATATCAATCCCGGTATCAGTTGTCAGATCATCTAGTTCTTCTAGTTGGCGCAGGTCGATTTCATCGCCGACACCGATTAGAACACATTTGACCACATGGCGCTGACCTGATTTGATCTGATTTGCCAACAGATTTGTATATTGTTTGATATTCGCCAAGTCATCAATTCTGCCATCGGTCATAAAAATATACATTCCTCGTTTGGCATCGGCAAATCGTTCGGTAAAATACTGGACAGCAGGGGTAAGAATTGTGCCGGCTCCAAAGCCCATCGATTTGGGGCCATCAATTTCGAGTTGACGACATTGTTGTTCTGTAAAATCCCCTAGAACTTCGGTAGAACTTCCATCACCACCTGCCCAGTAAATTACCGTTGTTCCACCATCAGCATCCAAATTATCTGCCAAGTAACTGATAAATTTTTGAGCCAAAGGTTGAACGATATTATCGCTGGCTTTTATGTATCCTTTTTGAATGGCATCTTCATAAGCTTGTGACTTGATAACTTTATAAGTCTTTCCATCTTGAACTTTTAAAGTAATCCACCCTTTCTTTTCATATGTTTTGTTCAAATTATCAGGAATTTCCCCGATCAAACTTCGACCATACAAACCTCGCATTGAAGCACTAGCATCTAGTGCAATACCGGTTTGCCAACCTTCAGCATCAGATCCTTGAGGTTCCATAAGAATCGTGAACAAAACTTGTAAGTGATGCCCACTTTTTTTGACATTGACTTCACCAAATTCCTTGGCAACAACACTTCTGGGAAGTTGATAACTCGATTGTTGCTCCTCAGAATTTGAGCTGGAGCTATACATATTTTGTCGTCCTTGTTTGAAAATTCGTCATCCGATCTGGTCATAACCCATCAGAAATATCTTGGGTGATATTTCCGCCAGGAAACTCTAAGGTGAAGGACGTTGAACCTGAAGGTAAAGTAAAGCGAAGTAACGCGGGAACACCGTCTGGATAATCTTTGCAAACTTTTCCCGCTTGGTTTAGGATTCGACCGGAACCAATAACCGTCATGTCTTCAGAAACCAACTCTTTGAATACCTGTTCTAATTTGTTCATATCACTTGCCAACTGATGATCCCAAATGTCAATATCTTGTCCGGAAGCATCTTTGATATTTTTGCCTTCAAACATATTATCTAGTTCTTCCATTTGTCCGACATCAACTTCGTCACCGATTCCAATTAGCAGCATTTTTATAAAAGGCTTACTTTGATTGGTCACTTCTTTGGCATACTGGAGACAATATTGTTTTACATCTGAGAGATCTTCAATAATTCCATCAGTCACGAAAACACAAAGCGCACCGGGTTGCTTGACGCCCAAAGACGGAGCATCTTTGAATTTTTCAACAAAATGTTTGAGAGGAGCCAACAGCTTGGTTCCTCGCCCCCACGGTAATTTTTTGGGGCCGACGATCGCCAAATTTTGGGCTTGTTGCTCGTCAAATCCCCCCACTTCTTCAATTTTTGAACCATCCGCACTACAAGCCCAGTAAATTAAATCAACTTTGCCATTTGATGAAAAGTTCGACAAGTAGCCGATCATCGTGCGAGTAACGGGTTCAACAACATTGGGAATACTGGCAGCCGCCCCAAACACGCCCCCGACAACCCCACTCACTCCATACATTTTTTTCATGGAGGCAGAACCATCCAAAGCCAAACCCATCCTTACCCCTTCTAAATCTGGAACAGTAAGAATTGTTGCAACAATCTTAATGCTGCCATTGTTTTGCTTATAAACGTTGACTTCACCAAACGGTTCCACTACATTTGTAAGCTGCATATCAAAAAACTCCTAGAATTGCATAAATTAGCCGAACAATTAGTCGAACTACAAATTCATCTCAGCATTCATCCAATCTAATTTAAGGACAGTAAAAGATAGATAGAGGCATCTTTTGAAGTGAATTCCGATAAATTTAGGTTGACGCTGTAGAGATGAACGAATTAACAGGATTTTATGCATTTTGTGGATGCAAAGAAATATCCTGTGTTTTTTGTATTTATTTAACATCATCTTATCGGCCCTTGTGCGAGACTGTCAACCTCCAAAATTGTTAACTTTTCTTTCATTCTCTCCCAGTGACATCAACTCACTTGACGTGCAAAATTACGCAAAATGTCGCATAACTTTACAAAAGCCAAAACCCCCACCATAAAACAATTCCAGAGATTTTCCAGGCCCGATCGCCCCCCGAAGCCCCCAGAATTATGAGAAAGCCCACAAAATTGACAATTAAGAACCGACGATTGAAAATTGTCAATTATCAATTATCAGTTATCAATTAATTCCAACTATGGCCATCGGCGATCGCTTTAACAAAATGTTCGGGAAAACCCGGTTCGTGGTGTCCCGCCTGTTCCTGCACCTGGCGGGTTCCGAAGTCGCCCCCCTGCTGGGCATCCTCAACCGGGTCGCCCGGGACGCCGTAGAAGCCAACGGCGATCTCGAAGTGATGGGGGAAGGCCTGGTGAACCTCTGCCAGGGCCTCCTCCAGTACGATACCTACTGGCAGTCCGCCTGCAACGAGGGGGACGTGCTCTGGAGCGAAGAAGAAGCCGGGGACTATGTAAACGAACTGTTCACCGACGCCGCCGGGCGGTATCTGAGCGAACCCGACCTCGGCCAACCCGACCCCGACGAACCCCTGACCCTGCCCGTCACCTACAACCTGGTGGTAATGATTACAATAGCCTGTGAAGGGGAAGTTCCGGACTTGGAAACGGACCTAGCCAGCTTTGAAGCGATGGAAGCCGGACTCAAGGCGATCGTCAACCTCCACTACCAAGGCAGTTTGCGGGCGATTCAGATCCACTTTTCCCCGGCCCGCTTCGGTGACGAACTCACCGACGAGCAGTTGCTACAGAACTTTCCGGAACTGGTTCCCCTGTAACTGTCGAAATCCTTTTGCGATCGCACTTTCAAACCGTAAAACCAAACCATGTTAAAGAAAAAATTGATCACCATTTTGATGGTTTTCGCCCTGGGCTGGACGACCGTCAGTTGCGGTTCGCCCTCGCCCACCGCCGTACAGCAACCCGTCCGCACGGCGGCGCCGGCGCCGACCCAACTCTCGGACGGAAAATACCCCGTCCAACAGGCTGAATACGACGACGCCACCGGGGAATATACCCTGATGCTGCTCAATGCCAGACCCCCCGTCTACCGGACGGATAACCTGCAAATGGCTCGCCTGACAGCCGAGCAAATCCAAGCCGGAGAAAGTAGCTATTTGGCAGTCGAAAATAACCAGCCGATTTTGTATTTGACCGAAGACTTTAAAATCGAGTACGTCCACAACGTCACCGAAACCCAAACCAATCCCCAAACCGGACAGACGGAAACAGTCATCGTCCGCCGGGAGTCGAACTTCTGGAGTCCCTTCGCCGGGGCCTTTGTCGGAAGTGCGATCGCCAACAGCCTGTTTGCCCCCCGCTACTACGTCCCCCCCGTCTATCAACCCGGCGGCGTGATGGTGGGTTATGGTGGCTACGGAAACACCTATAACCAAGCTGTCAGCCAGTACCGCCGCACCTACAACGAACCCCCCCCGGCAGTGAAAAACCGCCAGACCTTCCGCAGTACGGGAACGGTGCGTTCTTCCTCTCCGAGTTCGAGCACTTCTCCGAACCGGACGAACCCCAACGCCAACCGTTCGACGGGTTCCGGCGTCGGAGGCAGCAACCTGCGGCAGTCCCAGGAAGCCCGTCCCACCCAACGGCGGACGCCCAGTTTCGGAACCGGCAGCGGCAGCCGACACCGTTCCACCGGCGGCAGTCGCCGACGGCGATAATGAATAATTGATCATTAATAATTGACAATTGATAATTACCAATTGTCAATTTTTTTCTATTCCCGACTCCCTAATACCGACTTCCGACTCTCCCTCCGCTACCGTTGTATCGGTGAAATTGACGAAGACATCGTAGCGGACCGTGCGATCGCCCGTTACCGCAGTCGTCAGGCCGATGGATTCGATCGCTCTGACCCAGACCTGCTGCTGGGGGGCGAGGGGCGGTAGGGAGAGATTTTTGCGATCGAAAACCTGTTCAATATTGATGTAAAAATTACCCTGGTCAGGGTCCCGGTCCGACGGCAGCGTTTCCCGGAACAGGGCGTTGGAAGTAATGGGATTCTGGGGTTGGGGCAGGAATTGGTTGGCGACGGGCGCCCCCACAGTTGCGAAGGCCACGTCCCCGTCCAGCCATCCCCGGATGACGCTGAAACCGCCGTAGGGGGAAGTCCACTGGATCACGGGCTGGCCGTTGAGGACGGCTTCTCCCACCTGGAAATTCCGCCCCCGCATCACTTCGTCGAGTTGTTTAAGGCTCTTTTCCGCCGAGGAGCGATCGCTCACTTCCACCATGAATGCGAACCCGGCGGCGAACTTTTGGGGGACATCTTTATTGGGAATTGCCGGAATTAAAGCCAGGGAAAATTCCCCGTCCATCCAACTGAGAAAATCCTTGTCCAAGTCCATGCCGATGGACTCTTTCAAACTCCCCGCCAACGCCTTCGGATTGAAGGGGGCGATGGGGTTAGCGTTAGCCCCCTGATTGTAATCCTCCCACACCTGCTTGAGGTTGCCGCCCCCCGCCGTCACGATCGCCGTTTCCGGAATCCGTTTGAGCATCCCGTGGGCTTGATTTGCGGCTTTAAATTTGCGTTGGCTGTTGGGTTTGAGCCAGGACACTGCCCGAAAGTCGATGCCGTTTTCTTCCAGAATAGCGGTGGTGGCGAACCCCTGATTTTGTTTCAACTGTTCCAAACTTTCCGTCTGTATGGGTTGGGCCGAGGTGAGGGAGGCCGCGGAAGCCGCCACGGGGATGTTGAGATAGACCTGGGCGAAAGCTGCGGGGTTGCGAATTGTTTGGACGGCCGCAGCGTAGCCGGGGGTTTTGGCGAGGGAATCGTCGCCCCGGTAGGCATCGATCGCGCGATCGGTGGCACTCGGGGCCGTGGTGACGAGGAGAAATTCCTGTCCGAGTACCGCGATGGAATAATTTTGGGGCAGACCTTCGGTTTCGACGATATCGACGCCCCGGTAGCTGCGTTCGGTGACGCTCCCGCCGGCGATGGTTTTGGGGCGGTCGAGAATTTCCTTGGCTTTGGCCGGGTCGGCAATGGGAAGCACCACCATCCGGGCCGAGACGATGGGGGATTCGGGGGGGGTATCCGACGGTTGGGGCGCCTGACCCGACGAAATCATCGCGGGGTCGGACAACCAGGCCACCATCACTTCGTCGCCCACCCAAGGTTGGATGTCTTGTTGATAATTGAAGCCGTTGTCCGTCAGCAGGCGATCGCGCCATTGGGCCAGCCGTTTTTCCAGGGCAGCCCGGGATTCGGGGGTTCCGTACCCTCGCAGCCGTTCCCACTGCTGCGGTTCGGTGGACAGCGACAGGGTGGCGATCGCATCTTGGGGGACGACGTTCGCCCCCAAGGGGACGTTCTCGACGGGCTTCCGGGCGGTGAGGGCGAAGTAGGCGGCAACCCCACCGCCCACCAACAGGGCGATCGTTCCCAGATAGGCGAGCGGAGACGGTTTTCTTTTTTCGATCATCATGGTTGACATGGAACTCAGGGGTTTGGGGTTGGCGAGGTGACGGGCATCGCAGTTTCGGACCCGCCGACCCGCTCCTGCCGATCCGGAGCGAGTTTGGGGCAACTGCAATCTTATTAGGGGTCGAGAGAGAAGTCACCTTCTCCCCCTCCCATTCAGAACCGTGCATGAGACTTTCACCTCACACGGCTC